>NZ_JBVGOY010000006.1:0-132739 GCF_058188655.1 Macrococcus sp. CoH-51_TC_04 | reverse complement strand
TCTTGGGAGTGAACTTAATCACTCAAATTATTGGAATTAACGTTGACATATTGTCATTCAGTTTTCAATGTTCATTTCTCATTCGTAAAAGTAAATGGAGCGGGTGATCGGAATCGAACCGACAACATCAGCTTGGAAGGCTGAGGTTTTACCACTAAACTACACCCGCATATATAATTGGTTAAAAGTAAGTGCGACCGAGAGGATTTGAACCTCCACAGGAATACTCCTACTAGGCCCTCAACCTAGCGCGTCTGCCGTTCCGCCACGATCGCGCGTTGGCATGTTTCACTTGTTTATCTCTTTTAACGACAAGATTTATTATATCTCGTATTCATTAATAAGTCAACAACTTTTTAAAAGTTTTTTTAACTTTATTAATTTGTTATTAAGAGTGTTAATTATTAAAAGTGACCCCTACGGGATTCGAACCCGTGTTACCGCCGTGAAAGGGCGGTGTCTTAACCGCTTGACCAAGGGGCCTTGTTTCAACAACGATATTAATCTTATAACGTTTTATTAATAAAGTCAACACTATTTTATAATAAAATGAAAAAGTGTAAATTTTACATATCCCAAGATAGAAAAAGGTCTAATTTCGAGTAATATCTACTCAAAATTAGACCTTTCTTGCTTTATAATCTTTCAATTTAATATTTCTTTCAACTGCCCACCACACTTGCAGCGATATTTATGAATCGACATCCGCCTCTTTCTGGGGAATTCATTATTGCACCTTTTACACCTATAAAGGTATTTAAAATGTGCATCCGGCAAAGGATTACAAAAACGAGGTGCTCCCACTTGTTGCGCTAGCTGTTTAAAGTCTCTATCACGATGCTTGTAACCCTTTCCTTCTATATGAAGATGATAATGTACAAGTTCATGTTTAATAATGTCAATGATTGCTTCCTCACCATACGCTTCGAACTGCTTCATACTAATTTCTATATTATGATTTTGAAGCATATAGCGCCCGCCTGTCGTACGTAGTCTGTTATTAAATACTGCTTGATGCAGAAATGGTTTATTAAAGTATTCAAGAGAAATACCCTGTACAAGTGATTGCAGCGCTTTATTTTCCATCAGGATTTATCATTGTAAGTGCAACCTTACCTTTATCATGCATAATATCTTCTATCCATACTTCAACAATATCACCAACAGATACTACATCTGTCGGATGCTTTACGAAACGGTCAGAGAGCTTAGAAATATGTACAAGGCCGTCCTGCTTCACACCAATGTCAACGAACGCTCCAAAGTCAACAACGTTACGGACTGTACCTGATAATTTCATTCCTTTTCTTAAATCTTCTATAGAAAGCACATCAGATTTAAGTAGTGGTGTCTCAAAGTCTTCACGTGGATCTCTTCCTGGCGCCATCAACGCAGTAATGATATCTTCCAGCGTCGGCGCACCGATACCAAGTTCATCCGCTGTACTGTGTACATCTATTTTAATAATACTTCCTTTTAATTTATCGCTTCCTAGATCATCTGCAGTCAAAGATAATTTCTTTAACAATGCGTAAGTCGCTTTATAACTCTCAGGGTGAATACCTGTGTTATCAAGCGGCTCTTCTCCATCAGGTATACGCATAAAGCCAATACTTTGTTCAAACGTCTTCTTGCCAAGTCTTTTAATCTTCGCAATTTCTTTATGATGTTTTATTGGTCCATTCTCGATTCTATAGTTGATGATGTTTTCTGCTACGCTTTTAGATAAACCTGATACATACTGTAATAATGGTGCCGATGCTGTATTCACATTAACTCCGACTTTATTTACCGCAGTTTCTACTACAAATGTCAGTGCTTCATTTAACGATTTCTGATTGACATCATACTGATATTGACCCACCCCAATTGACTTCGGATCAATCTTTACAAGTTCTGACAACGGATCTTGTACACGACGACCAATGGATACAGCACTTCGCTCTTCTACCTGGAAGTCCGGAAATTCAGCTCGTGCCAGATCACTTGCCGAATATACAGATGCACCTGCTTCGTTTACAATGATATACTTCGTCTCTAAATTATTTTCTTTTATAATCTCAGCGATAAATTGCTCTGACTCTCTGCTTGCCGTGCCGTTACCGATTGCAATCAGCTCAACATTATGCTTTTTTATTAAATTCAATACGATTTTCTTCGCTTTGTCTTTCTCACTAACCGGAGGGTGCGGATATACTACGCTCTTCTCAACAAATGTACCGAATGGATTAATGACCGCCAACTTACACCCCGTACGATATGCTGGATCTAACCCAAGAATCATCTTACCTTTTAATGGTGCCTGCAATAATAAATTCTCTAAATTTACCGAAAAGATTTCAATCGCTTGTGATTCAGCTTTCTCCGTTAATTCATTTCGAACTTCTCGATAAATAGAAGGTAGGATTAATCGCTTTAAACTTTCTTCAATTGCACGGGCTATGTATATACTTTCTCGCTCCATCATTTGTTTTCTTAAGTAGCGAACAATCGCCGTTTCATCAACCGAGATATCTACTTTAAGTACATCCTCTTTTTCACCGCGATTTATGGCAAGTATTCTATGCGGCACAATTTTATTGATACGTTCACTATATTCGTAATACATTTCGAATACGCCTTTTTCATCCTCTGCCTTTTTCTTCTTTGAAGTTGTAATTTCACCGTTTTTTTCAACATAACCTAAAATAAATGCACGATATTTCGGTTCATCAGAAATCTTCTCTGCAATAATATCAATCGCACCATTCATCGCTTCTTCAACAGTAGTGACTTCTTCTGTAATAAAATCTTTTGCTTTTTTATCAATATCTTCATAATTAAGCATCGCTTTCGCTAAAGGTTCTAATCCTTTACGCTTCGCTTCTGTGGCACGTGTCTTTTTCTTCTGTTTAAACGGGCGGTATAGATCTTCCACACGCTGCAGTTTCGTCTGTTCCATTATCTCTTTCTTTAATTCATCTGTAAGCATCCCTTGCTCTTCAATCGAACGCACAACATCTTCTTTTCGCTTCTGCAAGTTTTCCATATAGCGGTATTCTGTTTCAATGTCTTTTATTTCCACTTCATCTAGTCCACCTGTTACTTCTTTACGGTATCTCGCAATAAACGGAACAGTATTTTTCTCTTCCAGTAACTTCAATACGGAAGTAATCTGCTCTTTCTTATAAGGTAGTTTTTCTAGAATTAAATTAATAACATGCTGTTCCATAATAGCCTCCTCGAAATAATATATTAATTTTAACATAAAAAATAAGCTGGAACAGTGCGTTCCAGCTTGTTATATATTAGCTGTTTTGTACCGCATCACGTAGTTTCTTAATCGCAGTACGTTGTAGACGTGAGACATGCATCTGACTTAAGCCTATCTTCTCACCCGTTTCTTTCTGGCTTAGGCCATCAAGAAATGTGCATTGAATGATTTCTCTTTCTCTATCTGACAGAATCGGTAATACTTTCTCAAGAATCATACGTTTCTCGGTCAAGTCATAACCTTCTTCAGTATTGCCCATTACATCAAGCAACGTAACTGTTGAGCCATCCTTATCCGCTTCAATCGAATGATCCACACTTAACGCATTATAACTCTGACCCATCTCCATCGCTTCAAGCACTTCTTCTTCGGTTGCTTCTATGCGCTGCGCGATTTCGATAATCTTAGGCGACCGACCAAGTTCATTCGTTAATTCATCTGTAGCACGTTTAATCTTTGGTCCAATCTCTTTAATGCGACGCGGCACATGGACACTCCATGTCTTATCTCGTAAATAGCGTTTAATCTCTCCGATTACTGTAGGTACTAAAAAAGCTTCAAACTTTCTTTCAAAGGTAACATCAAACCTATTTATTGCACCAAGTAATCCTACCATACCTACTTGAACAAGGTCTTCATGATGACTTTGTCCTTTGGAGTACCGATATGCTAACGACTCAACTAGTTTTTGATAGTGCAGCACGAGCTCTTGCTGTGCAAATTCATCCTGGGTATCTTGATATAACTTAATCCATGCATTAATCTCTTCTGGTGTTACATCATTATAATTCTCACTACCCATCAGGCTACACCTGCTCCTCCGTTATATACTTCGTCATACTAATTGTGACACCACTGTCTTTCTTTACGTTTACCTCGTCCATTAATGACTCGATTAAAAACAAGCCGAGGCCACCTTCGCGTATAAAGTCAATATTCTCATTTTCTTCATATGGTCCAAGTTCTGATTTCGTACGTTCATAATCAAAGCTTGTACCTGAATCAGATACAATAACCTCTACTTTATCATCAAAGATAACATAACCAACGAGCACATCTCCTTGAACATCATCTTTATAAGCATGTTTAACAGCATTTGTTACCGCTTCACTTACCGCAATCTTTGTATCTTCTATCTCGTCATAGTTTGCACCCGCACGGTTTAATATCCCTGATAATGTCAGACGGACAAGCCCTACGTATTCTGCAGTTGCAGGAAATCTCATTTCAACATAATCATATCTTTCCATAAAATTACCCCTCCACCGGTTGATTTACATGCATTAAATCTTTTAAACCAGTGATGTCAAATAATCTTTCTATACGTTTGTTCACACCTAATACATATAACTCTTTATTATTTTTATTAAGTTCTTTCAACGTTCCAACAAATAAACCTAGTCCTGTACTATCCATATAAGTTACTTCATCAATACGTAGATGAATATCATGTGTCCCTTGCTGTCTGATTGGAATTAAAACTTCTTGCAATTCTGGTACAGTCGCAACATCCAGTTCACCCGCTACATTAATTTCATAATAAGCGTCATGCTCTGTTGTATCTATCTTTAAATTCATAGCTTTTCTCCCTACTTTATGAGATATTATTTTTTGTATATTCTCTGTTAGAAATACCCAAAACTAAAAATTATAAACCGTTATTTTATTCTTTTTATGATTAATATCGTTAAATCATCTTTTTTCTTAGGATCTCCAATCTTCAGAAGCTCCTCATATACAATTTGCACGATATCTTGTGGATGCAAGTCCTTATACTTACCAATTAGACTTAATAATTCATTGGTGTTAATAAACCCTCCATCTAACTTACGTATTTCAGAAACACCATCCGTGAATACAATGACCATATCTCCAATTTCGATATCGATTTCTTCTTGCTCATAGCGTGTAGAAGGATGTATGCCAAGTACAAGACCTCGTGCAGACAACTCTTCAAAACTATCAGTCTTACTTCGATATATATGACCCGGCTCATGACCTGCAGATGCATAATAAAATTTATTATTCACTTCTTCGTACAATCCATAAAACATCGTCACAAACATATTCTGGTTTATATTCTTCTCGACTACGCGATTCAGTCGCTTTAAGCCATCACTTGGCAACTGGGAATGACCATACGAATCCATTCCAAATTTAATCATACTCATGGCAAGTGCAGCAGGAATCCCTTTACCGATAACATCAGCTACTGCGAAACTCATCGTCCCATCTTTATGGTCGATTAAATTAAAATAGTCCCCATTAACTCGGTGAGCCGGGACGCTGATTGCTCCAATTTCAATCTTATCCAGATGTGGTATCTGGGTCTTCAACATTGTTGATTGAAGACTTGCCGCTACATCCATCTCTTTGTCGTGTGCTTCCATCACTTTAACGAGCGCCTTATAATCTCGATACGTAAATCCGAACCCTATAATCATTTCTGTAAGAACATCCATACCATATTGTTGTTCGATTGCACTATATGATTTCTCATTAATTAAATCTTTATGAAGCATCACAATTTCTTCCGGAGAGATATCGAGTTCGATTGCCTCAAAGCTCAATGCTTGTAATGGTTCTAGATCTTTTTCATCACGTGTCGTAATATATGTCTCCAATATATCAATATATCTTGAAACTATCTTTTCAATTTGACGCATCCCATTCCCTCTCTTTCACAAAAAAAGACTTTAGGTATTTCCTAAAGTCTATTCACTATCGATTGATAAACCCAAACTAATTATAAGTGCAGTATCCACTTCTTTCATCTTCGCCTTATCAAGCACAGTTAAATGATCAATCAACCTATTCTTATCAATGGTTCTAATTTGTTCCAGCAGTATTACCGAATCCTTTTCTAAGCGATGCGTTGTCTTGCCAATTTCAACATGGGTGGGGATTTTCGCCTTATTAATCTTTGCAGTAATTGCTGCTACAATCACTGTAGGACTATGTTTGTTCCCAATATTATTCTGAATAATAACGACGGGGCGTTTACCGCCTTGTTCAGACCCCTTCACTGGTGACAGATCAGCTAAATAAACATCTCCGCGTTTCATCTATTCACCATCAAAGGTATATGTCTGATAGTTATCAGTAACTTCACATTCTAATACATAATGTTCTGATGCTATCGATAAATTTATCTCTGCCATTGATTGATAACCTTCTATCAGCATTTGTTCCAGCTTCTGGCTCATATCTTTACCTCCATCGTCCGATTACTTACATTTTATCAAAAAGCGATTAAATGACAACAGTTATTTCATAAGTTCATTATATACTTCTACATCATCTGCGATATAGTATCGTTTTGGTAGCCTGCGACTTAAAGATGTAAGCACTTCATAAGTAATCGTCCCGAGTTGTTGTGCAACACGCTCTAATGACTGATTGCTATCAGCGTTATCATCAATTATGATACATTGTGCACCTAATAGTGTATCGTCTGGTACGCGTGCCATCATCTGATCCATACATACGCGACCGATAATCGGAACTTCAGTACCTTCTAAATTTATATTATAACCTTGCATCGCACGAGGCAGACCATCAGCATACCCAATCGGGAACGTTGCAACAACTTGGTCGCTTTGCGCAGTGTAAGTAGCGCCATAGCTTACCGTATCACCCGACTTGATATGTTTAATGAAACAAGCAGTAGAGACCAGCTGCACTGCTGGTTGTAGCTTCACGTTACTGACAGCTCTAATAAATTCGGACGGATAATAACCATAAAGACTAATACCTAATCTTACAGCATTACATTCTGAACAGTCATAGCGCAATGTTGCTGCGCTGTTCTGACAATGGATATATTGTGGCTTATTGTCATTAATAATGCCTAGGAACTTATCATACGCACATTCCGTAAGCGTATTATCCTCATCTGCAGAACTAAAATGTGTAAACACACCTTCGAAGATAAATTGTTCAACTGCAGCCACTTTATCGACAGCCGCATCATATGCCTGCTTTGTCTGCACACCAATTCTCCCCATTCCACTGTCCACTTTTATATGCAGCCAGACCGGCTTATCTTCCGCCTCTATATAACGACTTGCATCTTCAACCCACTTTGCATCTGGTGCAGTAAGAGCTAATCGATGTCTGGAAGCCTGCCTGATATGTTTGGGGTCTACTACGCCAAGCACTAAAATCTTTGCTTTAATACCATGCATTCGGAGTTCTATCGCTTCATCAAGTGTAGCAACTGCAAAAAACTCAGTTCCTGATGCCATCAAATACTTTGCAATATTAACTGAACCTAATCCATAACCATTCGCTTTAATTACCGCAATTACTGTCTTATTTGGATGCAGCTTTTCTATATCCTTAAAATTACTGCGGATTGCGTCTAGATTGACGTTTACAAATGTCGGACGATAATACCTATCACTCATATGCTCACCTCTATTTATAATACATCTATAGTATCACATTTCCATTTGTCACAATAACATAGGCTGTGGCAATTGTATCTGTATGTGCAATACTGACATGCGCATTCGTATTACCTTTTATATATGGTTTTCCTGCCGCATCATTTAAGCAACATATATCATGAAAAGAAAGTTTGCCAATTCCTGTTCCAAGTGCTTTAGCATACGCTTCTTTCACACAGAAACGGCCAGCTAGATACTCAGCTTTTCTTTTTTCAGATTGGAACGTATCAAATCGTTCGCGTTCATCAGGATGTAATATACGCGTTAAAAACTTGTCATTATCAATATATTGACTCATCCTGCTGATTTCTAATATATCTGTCCCTATCCCCTTTATCATCGTTCTCCACTTCTCTCATTTTTTGATTGATCAATGTTTTAAGTATAGATGCTTCATCTTCATGAATCAGCTGTATCGAAAGACCGTTCTCAGCTGTATGCACAGTCAATGATTTTAAATGATATCTTTTCATTACTGGTCCTTGCTCAGTTTCAACATTTTGAATCTTAACATATGGTACAATCAATTCCTCCTTATTCCAAATCCCTGTTAATAGCACAATCTCATCATCACCAATGTCATAGTAATTTGCACGATAAACTAAGATTGGCTTTGACACTATATACCACACGATGTCGAGTAACAGCAGCGCTGCCAATACGATAAATACAATGTTTGAAATTGGCAGGGCAAAGTACCACGTAACGCAATAAAATATTGCAATTATAAACGCAAATATCATTACTTGAATGAATGCACCTATGCGCATAACCTTTATACTACTTTTATGCATCTGCTTCATATTCACTACGCTCCTTCGCCATAAACCATTCATATATATGTGCCGCATCATCTCGTTCTATAAAGTCAAGAGCAGTCGTACTCCCTAGCATCCCTGCAGCCACATCAACTTCAATATTACGTAAATCTGCTTTATTCATAAACGGTGTACTCTTGACACTTAAACTTATTATATTACGCTCTTTGATATATGTTGTTGTCATTGATAATAAACCACCGTTACTGATTGAAAGTTCGTCATCTATAATCGCATAACCTGAATTTTTGTACTTAATGATCGCAGTAATAAATGTTAATACAAGAAGTACTACACCAATAATCCAGGCATAATCAAACCAATAATACTGAATCACACTCATAATGATAATAATAAACAACCAGGAAACTTGAAAGTACCTGCGTATACTACGCTTTGGAATCACATGATTCACAGCATTAAAGTTATAAGGCAGGAGTCGGCAGACAATCTCATACCCTTTATCATATGAAATAAATGGCAATAACTCTATTTCGTCATTACCGATTTCTTCTTCACCCTTCATCTCACTTGTAGTAACCACAGTAAACTTTGTCTTATTAAACAACTTTCTGAAATAACTTTGTGTTTCTTTGACACTTTGAATATTTTTCAAAACGATATACTTATCGATACGTTCAAACAATCCATAGTTTACGTTGATCACTTCACCATCGTAACGCACAGTGTATCGGTGATACTTTATAGCTGTAACGAAGATGCCGATAATATAACTTATCACTAGCAATACTATAGAAAGACCTATAACATACCCATAACCTTCACCAATTAACATTTTAACAGGATTTAAGAAACCATCCAGCGGAATAATTTCATCGATTTGTGAATACAGACCGAGTATAATTGCAATGACCGTAAACATGCCGCTACTCGTCACACTCATAAAGAGCAAGTCTTTAAACGCCAATCGATATATCACTTCAAATCGATTATCCCCGTTCAATTGATGGTCAACTGCAACTGACTCTGACATAACAGACTCATCATACTCTACCGCATCACTTCTCAATTGACGTTTACGCTCGGTTAAGAAATTACTCAGACGCACAGCCTCACTTTTAGAAATACTGTTTAGTTCAATACCATCACCTGCTGTACGCACCTGCATAATAACTCCGCCAAGAATTTGATTAGCAAGACCAGCATTCGTATCAATCGTCTGTATCTTTCCAATATAGATCTCTTTAATCTTCTTACTTATGATTCCTGTTTCCAGCAATAATTTATCATCTTCGATCCAGTATTTCGTTATACGTGCTTCAATAATACGGAGTATGATATTAATCAATGTAATAATCAGCATAAATACAGCAAACATATTATTCTGAATCGCATCTAGCGTAAATCCATCACGAACAATCCAGAATAAACCAATCCCAATTAAAAATAAATTCTCCTTTATCGCCTTTAATGCGTTTGATAAGTACGTCGAATAATGGAGGGTATGTTTACTGTTCATAATGAATCTCCTTTATTCTCTCTATAATTTGTGATGCAATTAGCTCTGCATCATCAGCATACATCAACGGCATCACATTACTATCTCCGCGAGTATATACTGTAACTTGTGCTAATCGATATTTCTGCATTAACCAGCCACGTTTAATACAAACAGACTGCATAATATCGACAGGTAATACCATACGTTCCGTAAAATATGCCCCACTGGATAGTTCAAGCGTTACTCGATTCAATTGATACTTCGTATATTTTTGGCGAAGTCTGACACCAATAATAAGCTTGTACAACGGATAGAGCAATAATATAAAAATTAAAAATTAAAAAATCATATTTAATCGTCAAGTATTTATGCATCACAAAATATATCACCCCGGAAATGACAGTGAATAATATAAATAGCATTATCGCTTTTACATACATATATTTAACAGCAGCTTGTGGTTGAAAATTATTTAAATCAATCTCGTACATGAGCAACCTCCATTCTTCAAAATTATACCAAAGATATAGAAAGACCTACAAACAAAAAAAGCCAGGACATCTGTCCTGGCTTGACTTGTGGCTTAACGCTCCCAAGACAGCTTTATTTTTTGTGATCTGCGAAGGTTCTGCCTTTAAATGTTTTTTTCGCTTTAGGTGCTTTACTTCCACGATCGAACGCTTTACGACGGTTATCTTTACCATCTTTACGATTACGGTTACCGCCACCTGAGCGGTTACCTGAACGGCCACCACGGAATGACTTACCGCCACCTTTACGTCCAAGTGGTTTTTCGAATGTTAATTGAACATCAACATCGTTATTTGATTGAATTAACTCTTGTAACAATGATGCTACTAATTTCACATCACCGTACTCTTCGATTAATTCTTTCGCGATTGATTCGATACGTGCTTCAGTATTTGCTTCAACCCAAGCTTTTACTTTAGATTTAACATCTTGTTCACGTGCTTTCATAACCTCACCTGGTGTTGGTGGACGTAATGCCTGCATTTGACGATTTTTCGCTTTTTCAATTTGACGGATATAATCCATTTCAACTGGATTAACGAATGAAATCGCCATACCATGCTTACCTGCACGTCCTGTACGTCCGATACGGTGTGTATAACTTTCAACATCCTGAGGAATATCAAAGTTGTAAACATGCGTTACACCTGAAATATCTAATCCACGTGCTGCTACGTCAGTTGCAACAAGAATATCAATTTGGTCATTTTTAAATTTCTTTAATACTTCAAGACGTTTCGCCTGAGTAATATCACCGTGTAGTCCTTCAGCACGGTAACCTTTAGAAATTAATGCACTTGTCAATTCGTCTACACGACGTTTTGTACGTCCGAATACGATTGCAAGTTCTGGTTGGTGTACATCTAAGAAGTTTGTAAATGTATCAAATTTCTCTAATTCTTTAACGATTGTGTAGAACTCTTCAATTGAAGGATCTGAATCGTTGTTTGTCATCGTTTTTACGATAACTGGGTTTTTCATGAACTTTTGAACAAGTTCTTGAATTGCTTTAGGCATTGTTGCTGAGAAAAGCATCGTCTGACGATTTTCTTTCGGTAATTTATCCATGATAAAACGCATATCATCGATGAATCCCATGTTCATCATTTCGTCAGCTTCGTCTAAGATTAAAGTATTGATATCTTCAGTCTTTAAAGTGCGACGATTTAAATGGTCGATGACACGACCCGGTGTCCCTACAACGATTTGAGGTTTCTTCTTAAGTTCTCTAATCTGACGGTCAATCGGCATACCACCGAATACAGTTGTAACTTGGATTCCTTGTCCACGACTGAAAGCCTTCAACTGCTCTGCAACCTGTACAGCTAACTCACGTGTCGGAGCCAGGATTAAACTTTGGATCCCTTCACGGCCTTTAACCTTTTCAATTAAAGGTATACCGAATGCACCAGTTTTACCAGTACCAGTTTGCGCTTGGCCTAGTACGTCACGGCCAGCCATCGTATGTGGGATACTATCCGTTTGAATCGGTGTAGGTTCTGTAAATCCCAACTTCTCCAGCGCATTTATGGTAGGTTCGCTGATACCTAGGTCTCTAAATTTTTGCAATATGATTTCTCCTTTTGTCTTCCTTAAATTACTGCGTATGTTACGCAATGTTCTAATATCGGGTAATTTTTCACTACCCTACTTATTCAACTTCTCTATATTAGCATCATATGAAAATTATTACAAATATTTTAATCGTACTCTGTCACATATTATTCACAATAAAATGGCTGTAATTCATTACAACCACTCACTTTATTAACTCATTCATTTGTTTATAAATTTATTTTTTCGTTATAATAATTCGTTAATTATTGTTTCAAGTTTCATCCCTCTGCTCGCTTTAAATAATACAGTCGTATGCGCATTGAGCATACCTTTTAGATGATTTGTAAGTGCCTCTTTCGTATCGAAGTGCTGAACTGTCGTAAAGGTCTCTGCCGCTTTTGAAATATGACGTGCAGCATTACCTGTTGTAAACACATAGTCGATTTGTTTATCTTGTAAATATGCACCAACTTGTTCATGATACATGACTTCATCTTCTCCAAGCTCGAGTACATCACCGAACACGATGATCTTCACTTCACTATCCATCTGTGATACCGTATCAATTGCGGCTTTCATACTCGTTGGGCTCGCATTGTATGCATCGTTGATAAGCAACGCACCGTCTCTGCCCTCAAGTTGTTCCATGCGCATTCCTGTAAGCTCCAGCTGCTGTAAACTATGATTGATTTGTTCTGAGGACAACCCTAGATAACTGCCGATTGCAATGGCTATTGTTGCATTACGCGCATTATGGCTTCCTAAAGTCGGAACAATGTATGTATCATCATTTACTTTAAATTGTACATGCTTATCTTGCATTATCATTTCATGGATATAATATTCATTGTCTTCATTAAATCCTATGCGGTGTGCATCTTTATTATCTTTTACTAATGGTTTTAAGAGCACTTCATCACCATCATAGAATAATGGCCCTTTCAATCCATCCGTTATTTCATACTTTGCCTTGGCAATGCCCTCTCTTGAACCAAGATCCCTCATATGGCTTTCGCCGATATTAGTTATTGCGGCAATATGTGGCTCTGCAATATGAGATAGCAATGAAATTTCTCCGAATCCAGACATTCCCATTTCCAAAATAGAAATCTCTGTATCTTCATCGAGCTGGCATAACGTTAATGGTAATCCAATCTCATTATTATAATTGCCTTGTGTCTTCTTCACTTTGAAGTGAGGTGTCAAGACCGCTTCAATCATATCCTTAGTCGTCGTCTTACCATTACTACCTGTTACTGCAATAACTTTAGGATCAACTTCCTTTAAGTAAGCTTTCGATAATTGCTGAAGTGCAGTCAGTGTATCTTCCACCACAATTACCGGAAGGTCTCTTGGTATTTCTCCTGCACCACGCTGCCATAATGCGGCATGAGCCCCTTTGTCGATAGCGTCTGCTACATATTTATGTCCATCCACATGTTCTCCTTTAAAAGGAATAAACAGTACACCTTGATCAATATTTCTAGAGTCGATTGACACTCCAGAGATCATTACTTCTTGATACATCGCATCTAACGTACCTGTAGTATGCGTTTTTATCCAATTTAACGATCGATTTATCATAATTATCAGTCCATTTTATATTTAATATTTTTCTTGTCGTTATATCTTTCTTTCGCAAGATTGATTAAGTCGGTGATTAATTCACTATAGCTCTTACCCATATTCTCCCAAAGCAGCGGGTACATGCTGAACTTCGTGAATCCTGGCATCGCATTCGTTTCATTAATATAAATCTTGTCATCCTCAGTAAGGAAGAAGTCTGCACGTACGAGCCCCGAGCAGTCCGTTGCTTTGAATGCTTCAACCGCCATATTTCTTAGTGCTGATTGAATCTCTTCTGAGATATCAGCCGGAATTTGAAGCTTTACTTTGCCATCTTTATATTTCGACTTATAATCATAGAACTCTACATCTTTGACAACTTCTCCAGGTAATGTTGTCTCTGGTGTATCATTCCCTAGGACCGCAACTTCTACTTCACGCGCGTTAACGCCTTGTTCAATTACTAGCTTTCTATCAAATTGCAACGCTTCTTCGATACCTTGAATCAATGTTTTACTATCTGTACATTTAGATATGCCGACAGAAGAACCTAGATTTGCAGGTTTCACGAATACAGGATAAGTTAACTTTCCTTCTACTAGTGAAATAATATTATCCTTATGTGCCTCGTACTCACTCTTTAAGAAACTCACATAAGGTAACTGTGGTAACCCTCGTGTTGCGAACAGTTGTTTCATCACAAGTTTATCCATAGAACTTGAAGCGGCAAGAACGCCATTACCAACATAAGGGATATCCAGCACTTCAAATAATCCTTGAATTGTCCCATCTTCACCGTTTGGTCCGTGCAATAAAGGAAAGACTGCGTCATATGCTTTTCCTGTTGATGAAATATTCAACATTTCTGAAATTGACAAACGTTCTACATGAGATAATCTTAAACGCTCACTATCCTCTATTGTCTCAGAGATTTCAGGTCCTTTTAACCATTCACCATCATTTGTGATATATATTGTATCTATTGAATATTTGTCCTTATCCATCGCATTGATCACAGATTGTGCAGTTAATAATGACACATCATGCTCCGCACTTTTTCCTCCATAGATGATGCAAATATGTTCTTTTGCCATATGTATTCCTCCAAACTGTTAATAACATAATATTATCATGATATAATGATACATGCACATTATTTCATGTGACACAAAATTACCTTAAACTCGGGTAACTTATCTATATATACTTTCAGATGATTTATGTATAATAAAATTTATAATTATTTATGGTAAGGAGTAATCGCATGCCAACAAATAAGACTCGCAATAAACCAAAACGTTCGTGGATTGAAAGAATTGATTGGTGGCTTATTATATTAATATTGGGTTTCTTTACAGTCAGCCTAGTAATTATCTCTTCTGCTATGACAGGTCAGCAGTATGGGACAAACTTTGCACTTAGACAAGTCTTTTATTATTCATTAGGATTTGCCCTCGCACTCTCAATCATGTTTATACATCCAAAAACAATAAAGAAGTGGACTTTCTTTATTTATTTACTAGGAAATATCGCTTTATTAGGCCTGCTGATTCTACCAGAATCTTCATTTACCCCTGTGATCAATGGTGCAAAAAGTTGGTACGTATTTTTTGATAAGCTTAGCTTACAGCCTTCTGAATTTATGAAGATCATACTCATGCTGACATTAAGCAAAGTAGTATATGATCATAATCGATTTACATATTACAAGTCATTTCAGACGGACCTCATATTACTTCTTAAAATAGGATTAACCGCAATGATTCCAATGATACTTATATTATTACAGAACGACCTTGGAACAATGCTTGTGTTGCTCGCTATCATACTTGGTATCATCATCGTCTCTGGTGTGACTTGGAAAATACTCGCACCTTTTCTTATTACGGTTTCATTGCTCGGTGTCTCTATTATTATGATGATTATCTATAAACCATCACTTATCGAGAAAGTTCTTGGTATACAGACGTATCAGCTCGGCCGAATCAACTCATGGTTAAATCCTGCTCAGTATAGTGACGGGGAAGGATTTCACTTAATGGAATCCTTGAAAGCGATAGGTTCTGGTGGATTGTTTGGTAAAGGTTATAAAGGCGGAGAAGTGTATATCCCCGAAAATCATACGGACTTCATTTTCTCAATTATCGGAGAAGAGTTTGGGTTTATCGGTTCCATTATAGTTTTAATATTGTTTTTAGCACTGTTTACACATCTCGTACGCTTAGCTCAAATTACAGTCTCACCATTTTCATCAATATTCCTTGTTGGATTTATCAGTATGATTGCCTTTCACGTATTCCAGAACGTCGGCATGACGATACAAGTTGTACCGATAACAG
The DNA here is from genome assembly GCF_058188655.1 of Macrococcus sp. CoH-51_TC_04. NCBI lineage: Bacteria > Bacillati > Bacillota > Bacilli > Caryophanales > Staphylococcaceae > Macrococcus > Macrococcus sp. CoH-51_TC_04. The sequence goes on along the minus strand of NZ_JBVGOY010000006.1, from coordinate 116,762 downwards.
GAATCCCATTACCATTTATCAGTTATGGGGGAAGTTCTTTATGGGCCCTCATGTGTGGCATTGGCGTTACATTAGCTATTTATTACCACTCTAACCCCGAACAACTGAAGAAGTTAAAATCAAAATAAAAACAAGCGTTCAGAATTGAACGCTTGTTTTTATTCTATTATGTACTATTTCAACTTTGCAGGTGCAACATTTGGTAATGTACGCATTACCTCAAAACGGGACTTAGTCTTTGAGATATTTACACCTAGTGAAGAAAGCAGAGTGACAACACTTTTAATCTTTTCTTGCGATTGTTTCATAAAAATCACTCCAATCCATTTGTTAATACTAGTGTAACCGAAATCATTATCGCTGACCATAGGCCTATAGTCTTATTTATGTTAATTTATCGATAACTTTATGAATTATTTGTTAAATATTACAATGGCACTCTACGTACCATGCTTCTGTCTATTCATGTATAATAGATTTAATTAGGAGGGGTTATATTGGAGCAGTTATCACAAATTGATTACTCACAAATTTTCTCAATTTTATTTTTTGTAGGATTCATCTTTAACATCTTTTTAGCTTTCGTCATCATCTTTTTTGAACGAAGACAAGCCGGCTCTACGTGGGCATGGCTACTTGTACTATTTTTCTTACCTATCATCGGATTCATCCTTTATCTATTGTTCGGTCGTCAAATCAACCATCAGACCATATTCACTTTAAATGATGAAGACCGATTAGATCTAGAACGTATTGTCAGTGCCCAGCGTACAGCTATAGACAATGGTAATATAGAAGTGCGTTCTGGAGAAATTATTAAACATAGTCATATCATCAGAATGTTGCTGCACAACTATGCCTCTTTTCTAACCACTGATAATAAGGTGGAAATCTTAACAGATGGCAGAAAGAAATTTGATGCTTTATTAAATGATATTCATAACGCAACAGATCATATTCATATTCAGTACTATATCTTCAAAAAGGATGGTATCGGTCTAGAAATCCTCAATGCACTGATGAAGAAGCTTGAAGAAGGTGTAGAAGTGAAGATGCTCTATGATGATATCGGTTCAAGAACTTTGTCTCTCTCCAGATTCAAGCAGTTCAAAAAACTGGGTGGGCAAGTAGAATCCTTCTTTCCTTCTAAATTACCGCTTATTAACTTTAGAATGAATAATCGAAATCACCGTAAGATTGTCGTAATCGACGGTAAAATAGGCTATATCGGCGGGTTTAATGTCGGTGATGAATACCTGGGTCTGGATAAAAAATTTGGTTACTGGCGTGATACGCATCTCAGAGTAGAAGGCGATGCAGTAAATGCCTTACAGCTCCGTTTTATGATGGACTGGAATTCACAGATTACCCGTGACTTCATGTCTTATGACAAGAAGTACTTTCCAGATGTAACAAGCAAAGGTGATATCGGCATTCAGATTGTATCAAGCGGACCGGATTCCTCTGCTCAACATATAAAAAACGGATATCTTAAAATGATTACATCCGCAAAAAAATCCATATATATTCAGTCTCCCTACTTCATCCCTGATACGTCATTACTCGATGCATTAAAAATTGCTGCAATGACTGGTGTAGAAGTTAATATCATGATTCCAAATAAACCTGACCATCCGTTTGTATATTGGGCTACATATTCAAACGTCGGTGAACTTCTCAATGTCGGTTGTAATATCTTCATTTATGAGAATGGCTTTATTCACACAAAGATGCTCCTCATCGATGACGAAGTTGCAAGCGTCGGAACTGCCAACATGGACTTTAGAAGCTTTGAATTAAATTTTGAAGTGAATGCCTTTATATACGATGATATCGTAGCCAAAGAATTGCGAAAATCATTTGAAGACGATGTACACGTTTCTTCGCAACTCACCAAAGAAATTTATGATCAGCGTGTCCTCCTTATTCGTGTGAAAGAAGCAATTGCGCGACTGCTTTCTCCAATATTATAGGGGGCAGTTCAAGTCCCACATCTATTATATAAATCCAAACTTGCATAACATAAAATCTAGAGTAATCTTTGCAAAGAATAAGCTATGTACAACAAGATCGATTGAAACAGTATGTGTCTGTTGTCTCGTAAGTTCAAAATGGCATCTAATTCCCATCTGCTGCACCCGCTTACAAAAAAGAAAGGATTTTTCACAATATGAAAAGCAATATAATTGAAATTACCGAAGAATTTGTGAAAGGTATACACAAACATGATTCATCAGGCCATGACTTCGCGCATATCAATCGTGTAAGAAAGCTTGCACTGTATATTGGAAAGCGAGAAGGCGCAGATCTATTTATCGTAGAAATGGCTGCACTTTTGCATGATACCGTTGACGAGAAACTGTTCAATGAACAATCTTCCTGGGAAAGACTTGATCACTTTTATACAACAATTGGATTGAGTGATGCACATATAGCACAAATCAATCATATTTTGTGCTATATGAGTTTTAAAGGTGGCGCTAATGAAGGTAAACTGAAGTCACTTGAAGGATTTGTCGTACAGGATGCTGACCGTATTGATGCACTCGGTGCAATCGGTATCGCACGCACATTTATGTTTGCAGGTAAATTTGGAGAAGCAATGTATGATCCAGAGACTAAGCCACGTGAAGATTTAAGCAATTATAGAACACCTGGTACTGCCATCAATCATTTTTATGAAAAACTTTTTAAACTCATCCATCTTATGAATACTGAAACTGGAAGGCAGATTGCACAGTCACGTAATGATTACATGCAGCAGTTTATCGATATATTTTTACAGGAATGGTACGGAGAGAAATTATAAAGAAATACCGGACAATACTGATAATCAGTACGGTCCGGTATTTTTATTTAAGTTATATTACATTATCTTCTTTTCTTCTTTTTTGAAGATACAACTTGTGTATTCTTTGGTTGTTTCGTACGCTCATTCTCTTCGTGCGCTTCGATTAATGGTGCAATTTCTTCGTGCACTTTCTTCTTGTAGAACTTGTTTCCTAACCAAGTCTGTAACACTAAGAATGCTCCACCTACAGCCCAATATAATGGTAATGCTGCAGGAGAAATGGCTGACATCCAGACAATCATAATTGGCGAGATAAACATCATCATACGCATCTGTGCTTTTTGTTCTTCTGGTATGTTCTGCATAGAAACGTAAGCTTGTAATGCGTATACAATACCTGCGATAACTGTCATCGCGATATCCGTCTTCGTTAACTCAAACCATAAGAAATTCGGATACTGCGTGATGCCACCTTCAGTTGGATACTTCAATACATAGAATAATCCAGTGACGATTGGCAATTGAATTAATAATGGTAAACATCCCATGTTTAATGGGTTAATACCATTTTCTTTGTATAATGCCATCATTTCCTGGTTTGCTTCCATCTTCTCTTCTTGCGTGCGCGCACGCTTTACTCGTTCTTGAATCTCTGTCATCTGCGGCTTGATTAAAGCCATTTTCTCACGCATAACGCTTTGGTTCTTATATGTTTTCATCATAAATGGGAAGAGCGCTAAACGTACGATTAATGTAATCGCAATAATCGCAAGTCCGTAGTTATGTCCCATATGCGCCCCTAACCAGTGAATTAACTGGTCTAAAGGATGCACAAATGTATCATAGAAAAATCCATTACGGTTTGATTCTTTTGAATAGTCACAGCCAGATAAAATTATCGCTGCAGTAAATACTAGGAGCCATATCGACTTCTTTTTCATTTTTTCACCTCATAATATTATTCACATAGAGGTTATTTTATCATAAATCTAGGTATACATAAACAAAAACCATGATATTTTACTTTTTACTTATAATACTGTAAGTAATCTGTAACAACTTGCTTAATATCACTGCTTCTTGTAATAGATGAAATGGTAGAGATACCATCTGCTCCTGAAGCGATAATCATTTCACAGTTACTACTTGTTATTCCACCAATTGCTACAATTGGAATGTCTTCATCATGTAGACGCATCTTACGTATCAGTTCAATACCACCGGGCTTTTTCGCATCACTCTTACTACTTGTTTCATATACAGGACCGACACCTATATAGTCCACATGTGTTAAATCTGACTGATCATACTCTTCAAAATTACCGACAGACAATCCTATGATTTTTCCGTGGAAGTCATCGATGATATTTTCTATCTTTTCATCACCCTGTCCAAGATGAATACCGTCTGCATCAATTGATTTAGCAAGTGCAACATCGTCATTGACGATAAATGGAACTTTATAGTCTTTACATAGCTTAAATAAACGTTCAGCAAGTAGTTGTTTCTCTTGCCCCACCTTTGCTTTCGGACCTTTCTCTCTAAACTGAAACATTGTAATTCCTGCTTCAAGCGCTTCCTTTAGCACACGTTCTAAGTCACCGTCAGGAACGTCAGAAGTCCCTGCAATGAAATATACATGAAGCATCTCTCTTTTAAACATAAGCTACACTTCTTTCACACGTGATTCCTTTGCTATATCATCTTGTTGAATTAAATAGAGCTGATCTATTAAATTCACAGCAAAATGTCCTGGCAAGGTCCCATTAGCACTGTGCTCAGCACGTTCTGCCGCAATCGTATAAGTCGCAATTGCTTCTGTTAATAATGCTAATGAAGGTTTAGTTTCATTATATATGAAACTTGCAACAACTGCTCCTAATAAACATCCTCCTCCTGTGACTTTCGTCAGGAGCGGTGTCCCATTTTCCACTAAAGCGATTTGTCCATCCTGACAGATTGCATCAACCGCACCGGTTACGATAATCGCAGTATTGAACTTATCATATGCTCTTCGCGCAACGCTTTCAGTCGATAGCGATTGATCTGCATCTGTCCCTTTCATTGTGGCATCTTCTGTTAATGCTGCAAGCTCTGACGCATTCCCACGAATGACACTAATATGATGCTCGTTCAGCAATTTTAAGCAGAAGTCTTTACGAAACTTAGATGCACCACAAGCGACAGGATCAAGTACGATAGGTACATGATGTTTATTTGCAAATGCAGCCGCTTGTAACATGTTTTCCTTATCCCCTTCTTCAATTGATCCTATATTGATTAGTAACGCACCAGCATACGCTAAAAACTCATCCATTTCTTGACGTTCTGTCGCCATCGCAGGGCTTGCACCAAGTGCGAGCAGGCCGTTCGCTGTAAAGTTTTTGACGACATCATTCGTAATACAGATGATCAACGGGTTGTCTTTACGAAGTTGAGTGAGTTTTGTCATTATTCAACCTCCTGAAACTTAAAGTGATTTACTGGGCCCTGGCCATGACCAATTCCAGGAGTGTACTTAATGGCCATATCCATATAGCGCTTCGCTAATCGCACAGCATCTTCTATACTCTTCCCTTTGGCAAGTTCTGCTGTGATAACAGCTGAATAAGTACAGCCCGTGCCATGTGTGTGCTTCGTATTATAACGTTCTCCAGGCAAAGTAATTAATCCCGTCTTTGTGAAGAGATAGTCAGTCGCATCTCCCTTTAAGTGTCCACCTTTGATAAGCACGCTTCGAGAACCAATTTCATCGATAAATATTTTTCCTGCACGTAAGATATCTTCTTCCGTTTCCACCTTCATTCCAACAATTTTCTCTAGCTCAGGGATATTTGGTGTCACCACCGTCGCAATATCCAGTAACTTCGTGCGTACGGCGTTCTGTCCGTTCTCATCGAGCAACAAATCTCCACTTTTAGCCACCATCACTGGATCGATGACATATGGGACGTTATAACGTTCTATATACGGTCTCACCACGTCCATCACTGCGCTTGTTGCTAACATTCCTGTTTTTACTGCATCCGGAACAATGTCTGAATATACACTTTCAAGTTGCTTCTGTATAACATCCACAGGCTGATTAAAGACATCCTGCACACCTAATGTATTTTGTGCAACAATACTTGTTATTACACTCATCCCGTATACGCCGCGTGACTGAAAGACTTTCAAGTCTACTGTCGTTCCGGCACCTCCTGTAGGATCGGTTCCGGCAATCGATAATGCTGTTTTCATCAATAACCCTCCCATGTTTCAATGTTATAGGACATATTAAAGAAGCGCTTCTCATGAATACAGCTTTCAACAAAGTTCTTTCTTAATATATTTAGTTCTTCATCAGAAGCTGTTTCACTGAACTCATCTACCCAGCGATCTAAATGACCGATAAGCTCATGCATATTTGTACAATAAAAGTCGACCCAAGGTTTTAGCGGATTACCTTCCAGGTCATTACGTTCAGCAATCTTTAGTGCCAGCTGCTGATAGACATATGGACAAGGTGCCATCGCACATATTGTAAAGCTCGCATCACTATAGCGGTAGGCATTGTAATACATATGCTTAATATAATGATCACTTGATGGATACCATTCTCCTTCTTCAATCACTGTCTTATAATCAACACTTGCATAGTCTGCTAATGTATAGTGAGCATCCACTTCACCATTCATAACAAAATCGATTTGGCCGAGTAAGAACTGAATTCCTTCTCTATCATTTAGTTTCGGAATAAGTAGGCTATATATCTTTGCAAACTCGTTTAAATATAAACTATCTGCCTTTAAGTAATGTTTTACTGCTTCTTTCTTTAGATTCCCATGAATAATACCTTGAATAAATGGATCATTATAAATCGATTCAATAATCGGTTCTACTTCTTTTTTCAACTGTCTCGTAAACACGTTATCCCTCCTAAAAATAAAAACCTATCTCCTAATAGGAAATAGGTTAAATACACATAACGGGTACTTAGCACAACATTCCTACGCCGGCATTATCCGGATCAGGTGAAGGGTTCGGCAAAAGCCGTCTCAGCGCAAGGCACCCCTAGTGTGTATATTAATATTAGTGTAACGAAGTTAATGGATTAATGCAAAAAAAGAACTTCAAAGTGAATACACCTTAAAGTTCTAATATCGTTACTATAAACGTGCCCCACATACTGGCCACGGCTGCGCACCGCGCATATTGTATAAAATTTGAGCACGTTTCGTTTGCTCTGCTGCAGAAGCTTGGTGTGGATAACCACTTCCACCGACACCACGCCATGTCTGTAAATTGAACTGATACATTCCATAGTATCCATTTCCTGTATTAATTGATGGATTGCCACCAGATTCACATCTTGCTAATGCTGCCCAGTTTAATCCGTTGTTCACACGAACAGCCGGTGCTTGTGTCCTTGTCGTAGTCACACGCTTTGTCGTCGATGCCTTATAAACAGTCTGTCTTACTGGTGCTTGGTATGCTGACTTAGCAACAGCACGTTTAACTGGTGCTTGATATGCTGTTCTTGTAACGGGTGCAGCTGCTACAGCCGGTCCATTAACCTTCAATGTACGTCCAGCAATAATTAAATCTGAATGCAAACCATTCCATGCTTTAAGCTGCGCAACAGATACACCGTAACGTGATGCAACCTTGCCCAAAGTATCTCCAGGAACGATGCGGTAATATGAACCTGTAGTTACAGGTGCTGTGTATGCAGATTTATATGTTGATTTATAAGTATTTCGTTTTGTTGTATTCTCATTAATATTTAATACTTGATTCACATGAATTAAGTTAGATCTCAATCCATTCTCATGCTTTAATGCTTGAACTGACGTCCCATAGATTTGAGAGATTTTCCATAAAGAATCCCCACTTTTTACTCTATATTGTGCTGCATCCGCTTGAGTCGCTGCAAATGTTCCACCTACTGCAAATACTGTCGTTACCGCTAAAAGTTTTTTCATCTGGAAAAGTCCTCCTAAAGATTATCTACAATTTTAATACGTTAACTACATTAAAATTTCATATTTCATAGGTTACAACAATATAAAAGATTAAGTGTTATGTTAAATTTCTGACTAATTAATACGCCGTTGACCACTGAGAAGCTCCAGCAGTTTGATATAATATTCTTGCACGTTTCCATTGTTCTTCAACTGAAGCATTTGCAGGATTTCCTGTTCCACCTACAGATGCCCATGTTGATGGTGAAAATTGGAATAATCCGTAGTATCCAGATGCATTAACAGCATTAGGGTTGCCACCTGATTCACGTTGTGCGATAACGCGTAAATGTGCATCCATTGATGAATTTCCAGCAGGAGCTGCTTGCTGTACTGGCTTTTGTGCTGCTTGTTGGACCGGTGCTTGCTCTACTGGCTTTTGTGCTACTTGTTGGACCGGTGCTTGCTCTACTGGCTTTTGTGCCACTGGTTGCGCTACTTGCTCTTGTGCTACTTGTTGGACTGGTTGCTCTACTGGTTGTTGTGCTGCCGGTTTAGCTGTTTGCTCTGGGGCTTTGACGACCGGTGCTTGATACGCCACTGGTTGTTGTACAGTTACTGGTGCTTGCTGAGCAGCTGTTTGCGTAACGATTTGTCTTTTTTCCTCTTTATCAACAACAATCAGTTTACCTACTTTAAGATTTTTATTTGTTTCAATATTGTTCCATCTCTTTAAATCTGCAACTTTAGTATCAAACTTTTTAGCGATCTTCTCTAAAGTGTCTCCTTTTTGGACTTCATATTTACCTTTAACTAACACTTCTAATTTTTGATTCGGTAAGATGATATCTGATTCTATTTTGTTAATTTTTTTAATTCTTTCAACTGTAGTGTCATATTTATCTGCGATTGACCAAAGTGACTCCCCATAAGTTACTGTATGTTCTTTTGCATCTGCCTGTGCTGAAATTCCTGTAGCTAAAATTGCCATTCCTGTAAGTGCAGTAATTTTTTTCATTGTGAGTGTTGCCTCCGATAATTTTCTTAATTTATATTAATAATTATATTTGTCTTTTATTGAATGATATAAATTTAACACGTATTGATATTTCTTTGGTTACAGGAAGATGATTTATAATTACAAATATATTACAAAAGCATATCAATTTAACATCGAACCCCCCAGTAGCGTTCAGCACAGCGCTACTGGGGGGTATGGGGTGTATTTGAATGAGGTTTAAATGTGAGTAATGAAATGGTGTTAAAATGGTGTACTGGAGTCTGTTACATCTGATACAGATGTATTTTCTGTTTGATTGCTGTCTTCTTGAAGCTCTTCTTCACTTTCAGCTGACACATCTTTTTGATCTTCATTGTTTGTTGCAACTTTAATAATCTCATCTGCCTGAGCAGCATATTCACTCGGTGTCTTTTCTTCTCCACCTTCTATACCAAAAAGTTTACTATTCCATCGTTCTTCTGCAGTAGACTGAATAAGCTGCTCTGTACCTTTCACAATAAGATTCTGAGCTACTTTATCTTTAATTTCATCCGGTAAGCTGTTCCATACAGCATCCGACCTTGATTCATTCTTCTCTGCTTTATTTGCTCCGATATTTGGTAGAAACTTAATATTTTCAACTAAAATTTCAGTAGAATAATGCGTCTTTCCTTCTTTCTCGTAACGATTGCTATGGAATTGACCTGTTATACAAACAAAACTTCCTTTACTACAATATCTTCCTATATTTACAGCGGTCTTGTTAAATGCTTTGCACATCAAAAAATCCGTCGAACGCTCACCATTTTTAGAAACTCCTCGGTCAACTGCTAAAGAAAAAGTAGCGATAGTCGTATTATTTGCTACTTGTCGTAACGATGGATCCTTTACTAAGCGTCCAGCTACAATCGCTTTGTTTATCACATCTTCACCTCCTTTCCCATAAACTATAGAGCAAAAATTAAACTTTGAAAAACTGCAGTAATTTAAAAATTGTATAGAAATCTATATAATTTTTTAAAAACTGAGCAAATATATTAAAAAACATCTTAAAATTAACTTAATTTTTTAAATATTGTAATTTGAAAAATTTATTCAAAGAATTATAATAGATAATGGAGGGATATACATGAAAACGTTCAAAGCAATTCGATTTCAGCTCGTTGAAGATGAAGCGATTAAGGAATACACGTTGTATGATGGGGTAATAATAAACAAAGAAAATAGCGGGACAGGTTGGCTACTTGAAATATTGATCGATGAAATTCATCTGGAGACGATGGAAACCTATATGCACAACGAAACTATTCTTGATACACGTATAGTTATTACCCGTGCCTCCAATGACCCTGCAATGTTTGAATCTACAATTAAGGACATTCAGAAGTTGAATGATAAGATTTCTGTAATCTTCGAATGCCATATTTACACGTTGAGACAGACATATGCAGAAAAGTTATTAGAGCAATTGGTAAACGAAGGTTTATCTGGCCAGGCTCTAATTAAAGCATTTAATAGAAAGATGCAGTCAAAACCAAAATTAAAAGATGAAAATGAATAATAAATAAACACCCGAACGATACAGAAATACCATCGCTCGGGTGTTTTTATTTTACTGTTCTAACTAACCTACTTGTCGATAATCGCAAAGCTGATTTCACAGCTACAAGCGAGCTTATCTCCGACTTTCGCCGTAGCGGTACCTTTACCAATAGGACCTTTAACACGTGTCATCTCAACGGATAACGTTAACGTATCTCCAGGCGTGACTTGAGATTTAAAACGACACTTATCAATCCCTGTAAACATTGCAAGTTTTCCTTGATTCTCTTCTAGTTTCAACATTGCAACTGCACCGACTTGTGCCAGTGCTTCTACTATAAGAACACCAGGCATTACTGCGTATTCAGGAAAATGTCCTTGAAAGAAAGGTTCATTACCGCTTACTTGTTTAATTCCCGTACAACGTTTACCCTCTTCCAGTTCGGTAATACGATCGATTAATAAAAATGGATAACGATGTGGAATAATCTTCTTAATTTCATCAAAAGACAATAAAGTTTCCATTAGCTGTCACTCCCAGTAAGTTCTTTAAGATGTTGCCATGTAGAAGGTTTAAATATATCAATCGGTGAGTGGAGAATGCCATATCCAATCATCATTCCAACTATAAATAGTACAATCATTAATGCAAATATAATGGATAGTGTAATATAAATTGGAACAGTACGGTGAACAACTTCTGTTTCTCCGATTTTACTGACCTTTTGTTTATAAATAGGCTGTTTAAAGTTCATAATGCATACGCTCCTAGGCTTTGATTAATTGTTTTGTATCACCTGTGCGTTCGATTTCTGCGCCAAGATTGCGAAGCTTCTTATGGAAATCAACATAGCCTCGGTCCAGGTGATGCAGTGCAGTTACTTTAGTATAGCCTTTTGCAATAAGACCTGCAAGAACAAGTGCGGCGCCACTTCGTAAATCCGTAGCAGCAACATCGGCTCCTTGTAATGTACTATTGCTAATATAAGCAATTCGCTTATCCACTTTAATTTGAGCATTCATTTTCTGGAACTCTGTCGCATGCATAAAGCGATTTTCAAACACAGTCTCGTTAACACTACTATTACCTTCTAGTGATAACATGAGCGCCATCATCTGAGCCTGCATATCCGTGGGAAAGCCAGGGTGCGGCATTGTCTTGATATCAATTGCTTTAAGATTCTGTTCTACAGACAGATGAATTCCTCTCGTATCAATCTCAATATGGCATCCAGCTTCTTTCAGCTTTGCAATAAGTGCATGCATATGCTCATATATTGCACCTTCAACATACACATCACCACGTGTGATTGCTGCAGCTACTAGGAAAGTTCCCGCCTCAATGCGGTCAGGAATAATCTCATGCTTCGCTCCCGTCAATGTCTCTACACCATATACGGTAATCGTATCTGTACCAGCACCTTGAACGTTAGCACCCATCTGATTTAAATAGTTTGCGAGATCTACAATCTCTGGTTCACGCGCGACATTACCAATAACAGTCTTTCCTTCTGCTAAAACAGCAGCCATTAAGATATTTTGCGTCGCTCCGACACTCGGAAAATCCAGGTAAATATCGGCACCTTTCAGTCTGTCTTTAACAGTACCAACTAAATAACCGTTTTTCTGCTCAATAATTGCTCCTAATGCTTCTAACCCTTTAAGATGTAACTCAATAGGTCTTGAACCAATCGCACATCCTCCAGGCATCGCAACTTCCGCATACCCAAACCTTGCAAGCAATGGTCCAAGCACAAGTACACTGGCACGCATCTTACTTACAAATTCATATGCAGCTTGTGTTGAAAGTTCACCACGTGCATCAACTACTACTTTATTTTGTTCAATATTTTTTTCTACTTTTGCATTTAACCCTTCTAATACTGCTGAGATTGTATCTACATCAGACAAAGCAGGTACATTCATAAATTCACTAACGCCTTCAGACGCTAACAATGATGCTGTCATGATAGGCAATACAGCATTTTTTGCTCCTTCGACTTTTACGCGCCCTGATAATCTGTGTCCGCCTTTTACTATAATTGTATCCATTATTTCCTCCGAATTTCTTAACTTATCTATACAAGTATTTTATACCATTTACCCTACAATTACATCATTTATACATTAAAATAATATAAATATCTGATTTGTATATTTAATCAAGTCAATGAGAAAATTAGTGATAAGATAACCTAAAGACATACTTAAACCGATAAAGAGCATCTGAATCTCTTTAGTACGGTTCTCTTTAAACCACTGCTCTGTTCTTACTGCCTGCAAACTATTAAATACAACTCCCGTAATCCCAATATAAAGTACTATATATGTTAAAGCATAAACATTCATAAGCTACTCCTATGTAAAAAAGGAGCAAGACAATTGTCTCACTCCTTTATTTATTATCTAAACTTCGCGACTTCAATACGGTTAATCGCGCGGTGCAATGCACGTTCTGCACGATGGAAATCAACATGTGCTGCTTTATCTTCATTAAGACGTGCTTCTGCACGCTTTAATGATTCCTTTGCACGCTCAATATCAATTCCCTCTGCTTGTTCTGCAGCTTGTACTAACACCGATACTTGTTGTGGACGAATTTCAGCAAATCCTTCAGTTACAGCAATGTAGTCTTTATCATTGCCTGACTTCGTCACACGAACAGCACCAATCTTAAGTGGTGCGACTGTAGGAATATGTCCAGCCATCACACCCATTTCACCTGACTCAGTCTGTAGAACAATTAATTCAGCTTCAGTTTCTGAGTATATTGATCCATTAGGAGTGACTATTTCAATTGCTAATTTATTCATAGTTTCTTCCTCCTATGTTTATACTTCTACACCCATGCCTTTAGCTTGCTCTAAAACTGCTTCAATGCCACCTACTAAACGGAAAGCATCTTCAGGAATATGGTCATATTTACCTTCTAGAATTGCTTTGAAGTCCTGAACCGTTTGTTTAACTGGTACGTAAGATCCTTTTTGACCTGTAAACTGTTCAGCAACGTGGAAGTTTTGTGATAAGAAGAACTGTATACGACGTGCACGTGAAACAGTCTTTTTATCTTCGTCAGATAATTCATCCATACCTAAGATTGCAATGATATCTTGTAGTTCACGATACTTCTGTAATGTTGCTTGTACTTGACGTGCAACTTCGTAATGCTCTTCACCAACAACGGCAGGCGTTAATGCACGAGATGTTGACGCTAATGGGTCAACCGCTGGGTAGATACCCATCTCAGTTAATTTACGTTCTAAGTTCGTTGTTGCATCTAAGTGAGCGAATGCAGTCGCTGGCGCCGGGTCAGTGTAGTCATCGGCTGGTACGAATACCGCTTGAATCGATGTAACTGATCCTACGTTTGTTGAAGTGATACGCTCTTGTAATTGTCCCATTTCAGTTGCAAGTGTTGGTTGGTAACCAACGGCTGATGGCATACGTCCTAAAAGGGCAGATACCTCTGAACCTGCTTGCGTAAAACGGAAAATGTTATCGATGAATAATAATACGTCCTGACCTTGTTCGTCACGGAAATATTCAGCCATTGTTAAACCAGATAATGCTACACGCATACGTGCACCTGGTGGCTCGTTCATTTGTCCGAATACCATGGCTGTTTTCTTAATAACACCTGAATCGCTCATTTCGTGGAATAAGTCGTTCCCTTCACGTGTTCTCTCACCAACTCCAGCGAATACTGAAATACCACCGTGTTCCTGAGCGATGTTGTTGATTAATTCTTGAATTAATACTGTTTTACCTACACCGGCACCACCGAATAGACCGATTTTACCACCTTTGATATATGGTGCTAATAAGTCTACTACTTTAATACCAGTTTCCAAAATTTCAACTTTCGTTGATAACTCTTCGAATTTAGGTGCTTGTCTATGAATTGGATCACGACGTACAGTACCATCTAATTCAGGTTCTAAGTCAATCTTTTCTCCTAATACGTTAAATACGCGACCTAATGTTGCGTCACCAACTGGTACAGAAATCGGTGCGCCAGTATCAGTGACTTGCGCTCCACGTTGTACACCGTCAGTAGAGCTCATTGCGATTGTACGTACTGCATCATCACCTAAATGAAGGGCAACTTCTAATGTTAACTTTGTAGTGTTACCTTCTCCACGTTCGATATCTAAAGTTAAGGCATTGTTTAACGCTGGTAATTGACCATGTTCAAAGCGAACGTCAATAACCGGACCCATAACTTGGATTACGTGACCTACTGCCATGTTTATTCCTCCTAAGTGTTATTCTAATGCGGCTGCTCCACCAACAATTTCAGTAATTTGCTGAGTAATCGCGGCTTGTCTCGCACGGTTATATTGTAATGATAAATCATCGATTAGTTCTTTTGCGTTATCTGTTGCATTCTTCATTGCAGTCATACGTGAAGCATGTTCACTTGCTTTACCGTCTAAGATAGCACCGTAAATCAGACTTTCTGCATATTGTGGAAGAATGACTTCTAAAATTGCATCTTTGTCTGGTTCAAATTCATAGTTAGAGAGTTTCGATTCTCCTGAAACCTCTTCCTTAGATATTGGTAAGATCTTACGTTCATGAACTTCTTGCTCAAGTACGCTGATAAAATGACTATAATGCATATAAAGTTCGTCATATTCTCCAGTTTCAAAACGAGATACTGCTGTGTGAGTAATATCTTTAATAGATTTGAAAGATGGTTGATCTGATAATCCAATAATTTGGCCTTCAACGTTATAGTCTCTAGCACGTAAGAAATCATACCCTACTCGGCCGATAACTAATATGCCGTATTCAGCTGGATTATTATTATGACGTTCCTGAATTTTTTGCGTTACACTTTTTAAAATGTTTGCATTGTATGGACCTGCAAGGCCTTTATCACAAGTTATGACTAAGTAACCTGTCTTTTTCACCGGACGTTTTTGAAGCATTGGATGGTTTGCATCTGAGTTACTTCCGCCAATAGAGGTAACTGCATCCTGCATCTTCTCCATATATGGATAGAAGCTTTTTGCATTCTCTTCAGCACGACGTAATTTAGAGTTTGAAACCATGTGCATTGCCTTAGTGATTTGACTTGTTTTCTTAGTCGAATTAATACGGCCTTTTATGTCTCTTAATGAAGCCATTTTGTCACCACCTTATGATTAATTTCCCGTTCTATACTTCAGACTTGTTGAAGATTTTCTTGAATGCATTAATTGCCTCTACGAATACTTCATCAGCCGGTAAGCCTTTCGTTTCGCGAATTTCCTGGTAAATATGTGGTGCGTTTGAACCCACCCAGCCTAGGAATTCATCTTCAAAGCGTGTAATATCCTGAACCGGAATATCATCTAAGTGACCTTTAGTTAATGCATACAGAATCGTAACTTGCTTATCTACTGTTAATGGTTTGTTCTGGTCTTGTTTTAAAACTTCAACCGTACGTTTACCACGTTCTAATTTCGCTTTCGTTGCTGGGTCTAAGTCAGAACCAAATTGTGCGAATGACTCTAGTTCACGGTAAGAAGCTAAGTCAAGACGTAGTGTCCCCGCTACTTTCTTCATCGCTTTAATTTGTGCTGATCCACCAACACGTGAAACTGAAAGTCCCGCATTGATTGCAGGACGAACACCTGAGAAGAATAAATCTGATTGTAAGAAGATTTGTCCGTCAGTGATTGAGATTACGTTTGTTGGTACGTAGGCTGAGATATCCCCTGCTTGTGTTTCAACGAATGGTAATGCAGTAATAGAACCGCCACCTAAACTATCGTTTAATTTCGCAGCACGCTCTAACAGACGGCTATGTAAGTAGAATACATCCCCTGGATATGCTTCACGACCTGGCGGACGACGTAATAATAAAGATAATTCACGGTAAGCTGCTGCTTGTTTCGTTAAATCATCATATACGATTAATACGTGTTTACCGTTAAACATAAATTCTTCAGCCATTGCTACACCCGCATATGGTGAGATGTATAATAATGGTGCTGGTTGTGATGCAGATGCAGATACAACGATTGTATAATCTAATGCACCATGTGCACGTAATGTTTCAACAGCAGTACGTACTGTAGATTCTTTTTGACCAATTGCAACGTACACACAGATCATATCTTCGTCCTTTTGGTTAAGGATTGTATCGATTGCTACTGTAGTTTTACCTGTTTGACGGTCACCGATAATTAACTCACGTTGACCACGACCGATTGGTACTAATGCATCAATCGCTTTAATACCTGTTTGTAAAGGTTCATCTACTGATTTACGATCCATTACACCAGTTGCTGGTGATTCAATTGGACGTGTTTTTGTTGTGTTAAGTGGTCCGCGACCATCGATTGGTTGACCTAATGGGTTTACAACGCGACCGATTAATTCTTCACCTACAGGTACTTCCATGATACGACCTGTACGTTTAACTTCGTCGCCTTCTTTAATATCTGTGAAAGGTCCTAAAATTACGACCCCTACGTTGTTCTCTTCTAAATTTTGTGCAAGACCTAATACACCGTTATGGAACTCAACAAGTTCTCCAGCCATAACGTTGTTTAAACCATGTACTAATGCGATACCGTCACCGACCTGGATAACTGTACCTACATCCGTTACTGTCATACCAGACTCGTAATTTTCAATCTGTGATTTAAGTAACGCACTGATTTCTTCAGCTTTGATGGCCATTTATGTCACTCCTCTTAAGAAATTATTGTTTGTGAAACGATTTTTCAAGTTGTGTTAGTTCATTTGCAACAGAGCCATCATAAACAGTCGTACCAATTGTTGCACGTATACCACCGATTAGAGTGCTGTTTACTACGTTTTCAATTAATAACTTTTTGTAGCCTGTACGTTTAATGAACGCTTTTCCGATTTTATCAAGCTCTTCACTTGATAATGCATATACTGATTCAACTTTCATGTATTGCTGATTATTAAACTTGTTATAGTGTTCTGTGTAATAATCTGCAATTTCAGGTAATAGTGCAAGCTGCTGCTTATCTGCAAGAATGCTTAATAAGTTTTGTAATGGCTTGTCCACACCTTTAAATGTTGCCTCTACGAATGCATTTCTCTTCTCACTTGATACTTTAGGATCTTCAGCAAATAAAAAGAATGCTTTGCTTCCTGTTACAGCTTTTTTAATTTCACCAAGATCTTGACGTACACTTTCATGTACACCTTGTGCTTGTGCTACTTCAAAAAGACTTTGTGCATATTTATCCTGGACGATAGCCATTATTTATCGCCTGCCTCTTCGATAAACTCTCTTACTAATTGTTTTTGATCTTGTTCATTGATTTCTTTGTTAATCACTTTTTGAGCAATTAGTACTGATAATTCAGCAACACGATCATTGATGTCTGCAATCGCACGTTGTTTTTCGTTTTCAATTTCTACTTGTGCATCGCTAACAATTTTGTTTGCACGCATATTTGCTTCATGAACAATTTCTTCTTGCTGTGTTTTCGCTTGTTTCTTAGCATCTTCCATAATGACAGATACTTCTTGTTGTGTTTTAGCTAATAACGCTTTATTTTCTTCAGCGTAATGCTTAGCTTCTTCGTTTTGACGTTTCGCATTGTCAAGGTCAGCTGTAATCCCTGCTTGACGTTCGTCCATAATGTTCTTTAATGGTCCCCATGCGAATTTGCTTAATAAGAATAGCAATAGTGCAAATAATACTAATGTATATGCCGCTGTTCCCCACTGTACGCCAGTGTGCTCAGCTGCTTGACCTAATAATAAGAAATCCAAGTATAACGCTCCTTTCATCGCACTTTTCATAAATGAATGGCGAAATCAGAACGACTTCGCCTTTAACGAGTTATATTTTATAATTAACGGTTCATTACCATGAATGCTACTACTACTGCGATGATAGGAAGGGCCTCAACTAAACCTACACCGATGAACATGATAGTCATTAATGGACCACGTGCTTCTGGTTGACGTGCTACACCTTCAACTGTACGAGATACGATTAATCCGTTACCAATACCTGCTCCTAATGCTGCTAAACCAATTGCGATTGCTGCTGCTAATAAATTCATTAATAATTTCCTCCTAAAGAAATATGATAGTTTTTTAAATTTTTATATTAATGGTCGTCTGACACTTTATGTGACATATAAACCATTGATAACATTACAAAGATATAGGCTTGAATTGAACCTACAAAAATTGAGAAACCTTGCCAGATAAGAGTTGGAATTGCTGCACCTAGCATGCCAGCTGCTCCAGCTGTACCTAGCGTTGCAAGTAATCCGAGCAATACTTCACCTGCGAAAATGTTACCATAAAGACGCAGACCAAGCGTTAAAGTTGATGAAAATTCTTCGATGATTTTAAATGGCACCATAAACCATACTGGTTGAGCAAAACTCTTTAAGTAATTACCAGTACCGCGCATCTTAACACCATAGAAATGTGTTAATAGCACCATCAGTGTAGAAAGTGTTAATGTAACTGTCGGGTCTGCTGTTGGAGATTTCCACCATAATGTGTGACCATTAATAATTGCAAATGGTAACCCCAGCATATTTGCAACAAAGATAAATAATAACAATGTTACAGCCAGGAAATGAAAACGCCCACCTTTATTCCACGCCATGTTACTGTTGATAATTCCTCTTGTAAAGTCAAAAATCCATTCAATAAAGTTCTGTTTACCGTGAGGTCTTACACTTAAATTTCGTGTAAAGAACATCGCTATTAAAAAAACGATTGCTGCTGTCACCGTAAGCATCAACATCGATGAAAGATCAAATATCATTTCATGACCGAATAAATCAAGACTATAGAGGGGTGATACGTGTCCCATTACTTCACCTCTTCCATATATGTATTATTTTTTCAAACTGTTAACAGAATGTACGATAATCATAACATACGTTAACATCAGGCCGAGTGCGATTCCAAGCAAATTAATGCTTTGCGGAAATCTTACCCAGAAGAGGCATGCCATGACCGCTATTAAAAAGCGAATCCCCATACCACTCGAAACATAGAGCACATCACTATTGATTGCTCGCAATAAATTGTGATGCCAGACAAAACTACTGATTGCCGAAGCAATTGTACCAATGATCAATCCTAATATGAAGCTATTTCTATAGAAAATATAAATAATAGCAAGTAGAATTATCAAGCACAAAAAATACTTTAGATACAAGTTGAAAAATGTCTTAAATTCTGACATATCAGGATAAACTCCTTAGAAAAAGTTTTCACATGAATGAAAACAGTTTCATTCCTAATTTATGATAATATAGGGCAAAATATGTGTCAATGCTATGTGAAAAACTTAAAAATTAAAGTTTCACTAAATGTTCACAAATTAGACACATTTAAGCGTTTAATAAAAAGTCTGATAATTGCAAACGTAATTACTTGCTTCCAACTTTAAATGGCGCAGGTTTTTCTTCTGTCAAGCTGAAATAATATTTAATATGTTCACAAATACGTTGTGAAGTTTCACCATCGCCATAAGGATTGCTCGCTTTAGACATGGATTGATATAATGTCTCATCAGTTAACAAAGATTTTGTTAATTGATAAATATCTTCTTCTTCAACGCCTGCTAACTTTAATGTCCCAGCTTTAACACCTTCAGGACGTTCGGTTGTGTCACGTAGCACAAGCACTGGCTTACCTAACGATGGTGCTTCTTCTTGCACGCCACCCGAATCTGTAAGAATAAAATGACTGCGACTTGCGAAATTATGGAAGTCGATAACATCTAAAGGTTCAATCAATTGAATACGGTCATGATTATTTAAATGTTCTGCAGCAATTTCACGCACTTTTGGATTTTTATGCATCGGGTAGACAACTTCAACATCTTCAAACTCGTCCACGATTCTTCTGATTGCACTGAAGATATTATGCATTGGCTGACCAATATTTTCTCTTCGATGTGCAGTTAATAGAATCACTCTACGCTCACCTGCACTGTCTAAGATATCAGAACGATAATCCGACTTTACCGTCGTCTTTAAAGCGTCAATCGCAGTATTACCTGTGATAACAATTCTATCTTCAGGCTTATTTTCATTACGAAGATTCTGTGCTGCATCATCAGTCGGTGCAAAATGAAGGTCTGCCAATGTGCCTGTCATTTGTCTATTCATTTCTTCTGGGAATGGAGAGTATTTCTGCCAAGTTCTAAGCCCCGCTTCAACATGTCCAATCGCTACTTCATTATAAAAAGCAGCAAGACTTCCAGCAAATGTCGTTGTTGTGTCTCCATGTACAAGAATCATATCAGGGCGCGCTTCTTTGATGACTTCTTCTAATCCTAAGATAACACGGCTTGTCACTTCAGACAGTGTTTGACCTGCCTTCATAATGTTCAAATCATAATCCGGAGTAATTCCAAATATCTCAAGTACTTGATCCAGCATTTCACGATGTTGTGCAGTCACAACAACGATCGGTTCTAATTCTGGATCATTCTTTAAAGCCAATACAAGGGGAGCCATCTTAATTGCTTCTGGTCGTGTACCAAAGATTGTCATTATCTTCTTCATATCAATTCTCCTAATTATTTAGTCCCGAACAATCGATCGCCTGCATCACCCAATCCTGGAACAATGTAGCCATGATCATTGAGTTTTTCATCTAGTCCTGCAATATAAATATCTACATCTGGATGTGCTTTTTGTAATGCTTCTACACCTTCTGGAGCAGCAACGAGACACATAAATCTAATCTTTACAGCACCGCGTTTCTTCAATGAGTTAATTGCTTCTATTGCCGATCCACCTGTTGCAAGCATTGGATCCACTACAATAAAGTCGCGCTCTTCAATGTCCTGTGGCATCTTTGCAAAATATTCTACAGGTTGAAGCGTCTCAGGATCACGATATAGACCAATATGACCGACACGCGCTGCAGGAATCATCTTCAGCACACCTTCAGTCATGCCTAGTCCGGCACGTAATATTGGGACAACTGCAATCTTTTTTCCTGACAGGCGTTTTGCTGTCATATCAGTAACCGGTGTCTTAATCTGTACGTCATCTAGCTCAAGGTCACGTGTTACTTCGTATGCCATTAACATACCAACTTCATCAACAAGCTCACGAAACTCTTTCGTACCCGTTGACTCCTCTCGAATATAACTTAATTTGTGTTGAATAAGGGGATGATCAAATACATGGACTTTCGCCATACTATACCTCTTTCCTAATAATTATTTATATAATGGATATTTTTCTGTTATTGCACGTACACGCGCCTTTGCATTATGCTTCACTGTTTCATCTTCTGTATGAGCGAGCACATCCGCAATAATCGATGCAATATCTTTCATGTCTTCTTCATTAAATCCACGTGTTGTCACAGCCGGTGTCCCGATTCTAATACCACTTGTAACGAATGGACTTTCTTTATCAAATGGAATCGTATTTTTATTTGTAGTAATGCCGACATCGTCAAGTGCACGCTCTGCGACTTTACCCGTAATGTTACAGCTCGTTACATCTATACTCATCAAGTGATTGTCTGTGCCGCCAGAAACAATGCGTAATCCTTTTTCAGTTAAAGCATCCGCTAATGTCTTCGCATTAAGTACCACTTGCTGTTGATATGCTTTAAAGTCTTCTGTCAACGCTTCACCAAATGCGACAGCTTTGGCTGCGATAACATGCATCAATGGTCCGCCTTGAATTCCAGGAAATATCATCTTATCGATCGCTTTTGCATACTCTTCCTTACAAATGATCATACCACCACGAGGTCCACGTAATGTCTTATGTGTCGTCGTCGTAACAAAGTCTGCATGAGGTACTGGATTCGGATGAAGACCAGCAGCTACAAGCCCTGCGATATGTGCCATGTCGACCATCAGTTTTGCACCGACTTCATCTGCAATCGTTTTAAACGCTTCAAAATCAATAGTTCGTGAATATGCTGATGTGCCTGCAACGATAAGTGCAGGTTTATGTTCTCGTGCAAGTTCGCGAACAACATCATAATCAATTCTTTCTGTTTTTTCATCTACACCATAAGCAACAAAATTATAATCTACACCACTAAAGTTCACTGGCGAACCATGCGTGAGGTGACCTCCATGGCTTAAATTCATTCCTAGAACTGTGTCTCCAGGTTTTAAAGCGACACGGTAAACGGCCATATTAGCCTGCGAACCTGAATGCGGTTGTACATTGACATGTTCCGCTCCAAAGAGCTCTTTAATACGATTGCGTGCTAAATCCTCAACGATATCTACAAACTCACACCCACCATAATAACGGCGATGCGGGTAGCCTTCAGCGTATTTATTTGTCAGAACCGATCCCTGTGCTTCCATCACGGCTTTTGATACAAAATTCTCAGACGCAATTAATTCAATATGATGGTCTTGTCTCTCAAATTCTTTCGTGATTGCTTCAAATACTTGATTATCTTGCTGTTTAATTTCTGACATAATACCCTCCTATTTATATTGAGCGCGTGGCCCACCAATTAATTTCGGACGATGTGTTGCTATCGTGACTACTGCCCCGCCCACTTTTTTCGTTGTGGTTCTTACCGGAATCTGTACATGCTTAATATGCATTCCTATAAGCGTCTGACCAATATCAATACCACAGTCTGCCTGGACATGTTCAACTACGACAGGATCCTTAAAGTGACGATAAGCTGCTGCTGACATACTGCCCCCTGCTTGTTTTGCAGGAACAACCGTAACTTCATTTAGCTGATAGTTGAGCATAACTTCTCGTTCCATCGTTAATGCTCGGTTAATATGTTCACATCCTTGGAAACAAAAATCCACACCCGTTCTATTATGAACATCATCAAATATTTCAATAAACTGTGCAGCAACTTCATCAGAACTATGTGTTCCGATTTTTTCACCGATGACCTCAGATGTAGAACAGCCGATTACACATAATTGGCCCTCTTTAAAGAAATCTTTTGCTTCTAGCTCTGTCATCAACTGTTTAAGACTATTCATTGCAAGACTCCAGCGCTGCTAATTTATCAATCCTCTTCTGGTGGCGACCCCCTTCAAATTCAGCGTCCAGCCATGTCTGAACAATTAACAGCATTAGCCCTTCGCCTATCACACGTTGTCCCATTGCTAATATATTAGAGTTGTTATGCTCACGCGTCACTTGCGCTGTAAATACATCGTGCACTAATGCACAGCGAATACCTGGCACTTTATTCGCTGCGATGCTCATTCCAATACCTGTGCCACAAATCAAGATTCCACGGTCACATTCTCCATTCACTACACTCTTAGCAACTGGCTTAGCATAATCAGGATAATCAACAGATGTTTCATCTGGTGGGCCAAAATCAACATATTCAATATTTTGGGACTGTAATAATTCAATGATTTTCTCTTTATACTGAAATCCACCATGATCACTTGCGATTGCAATTTTCAAATAAACAACCTCCCTTAAATCTATATCACTCTATATTATACCGTATTTCATGTATGAGTAAATCAATTATCGGTCGAGCTTTCGAAGCATTTCACGAATATAATAGGAGAGTTCGTTATAAGTATCTAAATACACTGAGAAATCCCCTCCGTAAGGGTCTGATATATCTCCCTTCTCATCCATCGCATACTCTTTTAAAGTATATACATTACTTCCTGGATACATTAACTTAATTTGCATTTTATGACTATTTGTCATCGTCAATATTAAATCCTTTTCACTATCTATAGCATCGAACTGATGACTCTCTGTTACAGGCACCAAGTTTTCCTGCTCAATGATTGATGCTGCATGCTTTGAAATAGGCTGTCCTTCTTGTGCATACAGCCCAGCTGAAGAAAATAAATGGTTAGAATTAAGTGATTTTGCGATACTTTCTGCCATTGGACTACGACAAGTATTCCCTGTACAAACGAATACGATTTCCATATGCCACCTACTTTCTTGTAACTGCTTTATTGATACGATTCATTAACGCATCACTACCATTATAAGACGTAAAGTCAGTAATATATATCTTTTCAATTTCCTCTATATCATCTGCACTGCGCAGCGCATCATATAAATCATACATTGCACCCCCACTATCTTCAAACGTAGCACCAAGTTTAAAGAACCATCCACCATTCACTTTATCCTTTTCACTTAGTGGTGCAATAATCGCTTCATTTGCAGCCAGTTCCAAACTTTCAAATCGCTCCACTAATTCTAATGGGCTGTTCGGCGCATAATGTCGATATTTCATACCTGGAGCAATTGGTTTGTCTCCCTCAATACGTTCATCGCTCATACATCCAGGCACCACCATTTCCAGGTCATTGTGTGTAATCGCTCCTGGCCTTGCAATTCTAAATGGATACTGACTACAATCAACAACCGTGCTTTCTATTCCGACCTCTACTTGTTCGCTTTGAACAATGCCAAATATCTTCCCTTCCATATCATGAATCACGTGTTCTGCTTTTGTAGGTGACGGTTTGCCGCTCGTATTAGCGGACGGTGCAGCGAGCAACAAATCAGTCATCTCGATGAGTTGATGCGCAACCTTATGTGCAGGCATACGTACTGCCACCGTATTTAGTCCCGCAGTAACACTTTCCGCAAGGATACCTTGTTTTACTGGAACGATAAATGATATAGGCCCTGGCCAGAAATAATCCATCAACTTATAAGCCGCCGCATGAATATCATGAGTAAACCATTCAAGCTGTGACAGATGATGAATATGTACAATTAACGGATTATCTTGTGGTCTGCCTTTCGCTTTGAATATCGCTGCTACTGCCTCTCTATTTGTAGCATCAGCTGCTAAACCATATACTGTTTCAGTGGGAATTGCGATTGTTTCTCCTGCTTTGAAACCTGTAATGATTTCCTGTACGTGTGGATATGTGGACAAATCTTCCACATAGTTACACACATCCCAAACATTTGTTCTCACTTCGTTCACTCCTTTATTTAAAGGTCTTTCATGTAAAAATAAAAAGTTATGCACAAAATGTGGATAACTTTTTAGAATTGTGCATAACTTATTAACACCATTTAAACCATAGCACTCGATCATTACCATTAATATCTTTATGTATATTGACGTGTAAATGACTAAAATGTTCGTGAATATAATGTGTGAGTGCATCCGCCTGACGGTGCCCGATTTCAAACGCAATAAAGGCACCTTGATTCATAACTTCCGGGAGACTTTTAATCATACGTTTATAAAGTACAAGCCCTGCATCTTCTGCAAATAGCGCAAGTTCAGGATCAAAGAGCGCGGTCAAGTTCATCTCTGTCACTTCATCTCTACTAATATAAGGGGGATTGGATAGCAGTGCATCTAGCTTTATCCCTCTTTCA
Organism: Macrococcus sp. CoH-51_TC_04; assembly: GCF_058188655.1. Lineage (NCBI taxonomy): Bacteria > Bacillati > Bacillota > Bacilli > Caryophanales > Staphylococcaceae > Macrococcus > Macrococcus sp. CoH-51_TC_04. Next base: position 91,175 of record NZ_JBVGOY010000006.1, on the reverse strand, counting down.
ATAATAGGTTGAAGTAGATCACCTTCAAAACATGTCACTCGTGCATCTAAGAGCGCAATATTATGCAGCGCTACTTGCAACGCTTTCCGACTAATATCTGAAGCATACATCGTACATCCACTTTCTAGTTGAACCGTTGCTGCAATCGCACCACTTCCAGTTCCTATATCTGCAACAACGTCTGATTGAGATACATGCGCTAAAGCAAGCGCTACAAGCTCTTCTGTTTCAGGTCTAGGAACGAGTACGCGTTCATCCACCATAAATTTGCGGTCATAAAACATCTGAAAACCAGTAATATGAGCAAGCGGCTCATGCCGAACAAGCCGCGCAATCCCCTCTTTATATTGCGCACATTCTTCATCACTCAACTGACGTTCACCTAGCATAATATCTGTTCTCGAGAGAGCAAACAGATCCATCATTAGAAAAGTCGCTCCAATAGCTGGCTCTTGTGCATTAATAAGCGCTACTTCTCCTTCTTTAATAAGATTTCTTAAATTAGAGTACGCCATCATTTAATGCTTCTAACTTAGACGTTTGTTCTGCAATTGTTAATGCATCGATGATTTCTCCTAATTTACCCTCAACAATTTGATCTAATTTTTGAATCGTCAAACCGATACGATGATCAGTTACACGATTTTGAGGATAGTTATATGTTCTAATACGTTCAGAGCGATCACCTGTTCCTACCGCTGATTTACGTTGTTCAGAATACTTCGCTTGTTCTTCTTGTAATTTCGCATCAAATACACGTGTTTTAAGTAATTTCAATGCTTTTTCACGGTTTTTAATTTGAGATTTCTCAGAAGATGTCGCCACAATCCCTGTTGGAATATGCGTAATACGTACTGCTGAGTCAGTCGTATTTACGTGCTGACCGCCAGAACCTGATGAACGGTACGTTTCAATACGTAAATCTTCTTGACGAATCTCAATTTCCACATCTTCTACTTCAGGTAATACAGCAACCGTTGCTGTAGACGTATGTATTCGTCCACCACTTTCAGTTGTTGGAATACGTTGTACACGGTGTGCTCCATTTTCGAATTTCAACTTACTGTATGCACCTTTACCGATGATTGTGAAACTGATTTCTTTAAACCCACCATGATCAGCTTCATTCGTTTCCATCACTTCAATCTTCCAGCCCTGTTCTTCTGAAAATCTTGAATACATACGGAATAAGTCTCCAGCAAAGATATTTGCTTCATCCCCACCAGCTGCACCACGAATCTCCATAACCACGTTTTTGTCATCCATCGGGTCTTTAGGGATTAATAATAGTTTCATCCTTTCTTCTAGTTCAGGAATTTGAGGTTTTAACGTATTGATTTCCTCTTTAATCATTTCTTGCTCATCAGCATCACTGGCTTCACCCATCATTTCTAATGCTTCTTCAAGTTGCTGTTTTACTTCTTTGTATCCTCTATACACTTCAACCGTTTCCTGAAGGTCAGCCTGTTCTTTTGAGTATTCTCTTAATTTATCGGTATCACTTACGATATCTGGATCACTTAATAATTCATTTAATTGTTCGTAACGCTGTTCTACAATTTCTAACTGATCAAACATAACATTCTCCTTTAAATTTTATTTAGGTACAACATGATGTTCCCTACATCTTGGTTCATAACTTTCCTTTGCACCAACAAGTATAATCGGATCATCGAACTTGGCGGGCACACCATCTATTAATCGCTGCGTACGGGAGCTAGGTGCTCCACATACACTGCAAACAGCCTGAAGTTTCGTCACATGTTCGCTAACCGCCATGAGTTCTGGCACCGGCTCAAACGGAACACCCCTAAAGTCCATATCTAGTCCGGCAACAATCACTCTATATCCTTCTTCTGCAAGCTGTGTTGCAACACCTACGATATCATTATCAAAGAACTGCACTTCATCTATCGCTATAATATCATGCGTCTCTTTTACATGTTCTAATATTTCTGATGAATGATGCACATTTACAGCTTCTACTTTATTGCCGTTGTGTGATACAACTTCCAGTTCACTATATCTATCGTCTATAGACGGTTTAAATACAATCACTTTTTGTTTTGCGAAAAGTCCACGTCGCACGCGGCGAATTAACTCTTCACTTTTCCCACTAAACATACTTCCTGTAACACATTCTATCCAACCTGAATGGTAATGCTCATACATTTAAATGCCACCTTTATAAACAATAATCGATTAATTATATCATAAATTGTTTATAAAAAATAAAAAATCCCACAACCAAAACTGGCCATGGGATCATTTGAATTATTGGTTGCTTGATTTGAATCCGAACTTTTTGTTGAAACGTTCCACACGACCATCCGCAGATGCGAATTTTTGACGTCCTGTGTAGAATGGGTGTGAATCAGATGAGATATCTAAACGGATAACTGGATATTCGTTTCCATCTTCCCATGTCATTGTTTCACTTGAAGTACGTGTAGACCCACTTAAGAATTTAAAATCTGTAGTAGCATCTAAGAAAATTACTTTGTGATAATCAGGATGAATTCCTTGTTTCATTATTTTTCAGCTCCTTTGCCCTGAACCATCCGGAACAGAGTTTATTCGTGAATAATTTTCACGTCAATACTTACATATTATATATGGATTGTGTGTAGAATGCAACTATAAATTTATATGATCGGCTTACCAGTCTTCGCACTTTCAACCATACGTTCTCCCAATTGCTTAAAGAAATCTTCATTAGATTCACTTTGTTTTAGGCGTCTTAAGAAACGTTCGGTGAAGTCCGGACTCTCAGTAAACAAATTACGGAGTTGCCATATCATATCAAGCTCATTTTTATCGAGTAACAACTCTTCCTTACGTGTTGAACTGCGTCGAATATCAATCGCTGGATATACACGTTTTTCAGCTAGCTTTCTATCAAGCATCAACTCCATGTTACCAGTTCCTTTAAATTCTTCATAGATCATATCATCCATGCGGCTCCCTGTTTCTACAAGCGCTGTTGATAATATTGTCAAACTTCCCCCAGCTTCGATATTACGCGCCGCGCCGAAGAATGCTTTTGGTTTATGAAGGCTCGCAGGATCAAGACCACCTGACAACGTTCTACCGCTCGGTGGGATAACAAGGTTGTACGCACGCGCAAGACGCGTTATAGAGTCCATAAGAATAATAACATTTTCACCAATCTCAACAAGGCGCTTTGCACGTTCAAGGAGTAACTCAGCAACTTTCACGTGATGTTCAGGAGGCTCGTCAAACGTTGAGTGCACTACTTCGGCAGCTTCAACTGAACGTTCGAGGTCTGTAACTTCTTCAGGACGTTCCCCAATTAATAGTATAAAAAGTTTTGCATCTGGATGGTTAACTGAAATAGCATTCGCAATTTCTTTAAGTAGCGATGTCTTACCTGCTTTAGGTGGCGCTACAATCATTCCACGCTGGCCGAACCCAATAGGTGTAACTAAGTCCATTATACGCGTAGAATAAGCCGTTTTCGTTGTCTCCAGGCGAATGCGCTCATCGGGATAGAGTGGTGTTAACGCCTGGAAATGCGGACGTTTCTTAACCTCTTCAGCGTTTTGGTCATTAACAAAGTCTACCTGCAGCAAACCATAATACTTCTCATTTTCCTTAGGTCTACGCACTTTTCCAGTAACTTTATCCCCTTTTTTTATTTCAAAACGACGAATCTGACTTGCGCTGATATAAATATCCTTTTCACCCTTAGAATAATTGACGGTTCTTAAGAAACCATATCCGTCAGGCTGAATATCATCAAGAATACCTTCCATATAATAATTGCCGTCTTTTTCCATCTGTTTTTCCATAATGGCAAGCACGAGTTCCTTTTTATTAAGTTTACTGTAATTTACAAGACCTAATTCTTTTGCACGTTGTGTTAGAGCTTTCGTTGTCTGATTTTTGTAAAGTTCATGAAAAGATTCATATTGCGGACTTGTTCTAATTTTTTCTGGCATAATGACACCCATTTCTATTAAAAATTGTTTTATATATTTATAAGAATTTATTTAGCGGAATTGAAGGAGTTTATAGGGGCAAACAAATTAATTTTAACACGATTTCTGTTTATCACAAAGAAATATTACTTATTGTTATATAACAACTCATATACAGTAAGGAATGTAAAAACCCGAATATCACAGAAAACGAAAAACTTCTCCTGCAATATTCGGGCTTTACTTGACTTCTGTCATTCTATTATATTCTATCGCTATCTTTAATTACTAATCCCGGTTTCTTCTCTAAGCTGTGTCGTCCTTGAATAAAGCGGACCGTTCCTGATTTCGCACGCATAACAAGTGAGTATGTTTCAGCAAACCCACCTTTAAATTGTACTCCCTTCATCAGTTCACCGTCCGTCACAGCAGTTGCTGCAAAGATTGCATCGTCACCTTTAACCATATCATCAAGCTTCAGTACAGTATTCGGTTCGATACCCATCGCACGACAACGCGCTTCTTGTTCTTCGTCTTCCGGTAATAATATTCCTTGGAAATCCCCGCCTAACGCTTTAATCCCTACAGCAGCGATAACACCTTCTGGCGCACCACCAGAACCGAACAATACATCCACACCTGTAAAGTCAAATGCTGTATTGATTGCGCCAGCTACATCACCGTGTTCGATTAATTTAATACGCGCACCAGCTTCACGAATTTCTTTAATAATATCTTCATGACGCTTACGATTCAATAATGTCGCTGTAACTTCTGAGACATCTTTGCCTTTAGCTTTTGCTACCGCCTGTAAGTTTTCTGTTACTGATTTAGAGATATCAACAACACCTTTACACTCGGGTCCAACCGCAATCTTCTCCATATACATATCAGGAGCATGCAGTAATGTACCACGATCACCTACAGCAAGTACCGTCATCGCATTCCAGCTACCTTCAGCTACTAAAGTAGTACCTTCTAAAGGATCTACCGCAATATCAATCGCCGGCCCTTCTTTTGTTCCTAGCTCTTCCCCGATGTAAAGCATCGGCGCTTCATCCATTTCACCTTCCCCGATTACTACAACTCCGTCCATCGGAATTGTATCAAATACTTCTCGCATTGCCGTTGTTGCTGCATCATCCGCTTCATTCTTAAGGCCCTTACCTACCCATTTCGCACTCTTCAAAGCTGCCGCTTCAGTTACTCTGACTAATTCCATCGATAAACTACGTTCCATCATCATTCTCCTATCACCAATAATTTTCTTAATTAGTATAACATAATTCGTCATTTTACATACTATTAGTTTGTAATTATATACAGGTGATAAGTCCAACAAAAAAAGCGAGGCTTAAGCCTCGCCTTTTTTCGGAATTTCTAATTCCAGATGTTCCTGCGCCCAGGATTCTATAGGATGCATTGCTTCAGACAACGAGATACCTTTGTCAGTTAAAACGTATTTAATAGATAAAGGCGTTGTTGAAATGACTTTCTTCTCTACAAGGCCCCACTCAGATAGTTCTGTAAGTTTCAAACTCAACGCTCTCGGTGTAATGGTTTTTAAATCACGTTTAATATCCGAGAAATGTGCTGCATTATTCTCAGAACGCGATAAATAATTGATTAATAATCCATTCCAACTTCTGCCGAGGATTTTAAACGTCTCTTCTAAATATGGACAAACTTCCATAATATCACCTCTTTATCTCTCGATTATAACACGATATAAAAAATATATCTAGTATAAAAAGTACAATTTTATACCAAGGTATATTTTTTATATCAATAATGTACAATAAAGACGGTCAGCTGACCGTCTTAATCTTCAATAGATTCTCTCCAGATATCCGCGCCTAATTTTTTCAGTTTTTCTACAATACCACTATAGCCTCTATCAATATGGCGAACATTATATACTGTAGTTACACCATCAGCATATAAGCCTGCGATTACAAGGCATGCGCCAGCACGTAAATCACTCGCTGCAACCTCAGCTCCAGAAAGTTTTGATTTTTGTACAGCGGCTGTCCCGTCAGATTCTTTAATATTGCCATTCATTCTCATTAATTCTTCAACATGTTTAAAGCGTGCTGGATATATCGTATCAGTAACAATACTTTGACCATCCGCTCTAAATAATAACGGCGTAAATGGCTGCTGTAGATCCGTAGCAAATCCAGGATACACATTTGTAGTAATCGTTACCGGTTTGTACGTATCTGGTTTCTTAATACGCGCGGAATCTTCACCAATTTCTACGGTAATGCCCATCTCCCTCAACTTAGCAGTTAAAGGCTCCATATGTAGTGGAATGATATTTTCTACAAGTACATCCTCACCCATCATAGCAGCTGCACACATATATGTACCTGCTTCTATTCTATCCGGGATGATCGTATGTGTTGTACCATTAAGCGCTTCAACACCTTCAATTTTCAATGTATCCGTTCCCGCGCCACGAATTTTAGCACCCATATTATTAAGGAGCGTCGCAACATCTACAATTTCAGGCTCTTTTGCAGCATTTTCAATCACTGTTTTACCCTTTGCCATTGAAGCTGCTAGCATAATATTTATTGTAGCACCTACCGATACTACATCCATGAAAATTTTAGCACCCTTCAACTCGTCAGCTTCAAGATACATGCCACCTGCTTGATTCGTAATCTTAGCACCTAGCGCTTCAAATCCTTTAATATGCTGGTCAATAGGACGTGGCCCTAAAGGACATCCACCTGGCAGTCCAATGATGCACTTCTTAAATCTCCCTAACATTGCACCCATCATATAATAAGACGCACGTAAAGACTGTACTTTATGGTTCGGTAAAGGCATATTAATCGCTTCTGAAGGATCAATCGTTAAAGTATCTCCATCTAAATCCGTCTTTATATTTAGATCTTCTAGTAAGCTCATCAATGTAACAACATCTGAAATTTCAGGTAATCCTTCTAATTTCACAATACCATTCGCCATTAATGTAGCTGGAATAAGTGCAACTGCACTATTTTTTGCACCACTTATCTGAACAGAGCCATTTAACGGTTTACCGCCTCTGATTTTAATTACTTCCTGTGACATATTCGGGACTCCTTTAATTGTAATCACAAATTATTTATCTTTAACTTATTTCAATATTTTATATTATTATAAACTAATTTAACATTTCTATGCAAAGCAAAGCCATAGAAATTTAATATAAGATAGATTACAAAGTAAAGTCAAGAAAAAGAGCACTCCGAAATTTCAGAGTGCTCTTTCTATCAACATATATAACTATGCTTTATTAGAAGTTCCAAATTCTTTAATTTTACCAATCACAGTTGCTTTAATTGCTTCACGTGCTGGCCCTAAATATTTACGAGGGTCATATACATCTGGGTCATTGTTTAATGTATCACGAACTGCTTTCGCTGAAGCAATTTGGTTTTCAGTATTTACGTTAATCTTAGCAGTTCCTAACGAAATTGAACGCTCGATATCTTTCGTTGGGATACCAGTACCACCGTGTAATACTAATGGTAAACCAGTAGCATTACCTATTTCTTCCATTTCTTTAAATCCTAAATTCGGTTCACCTTTGTAAGGCCCGTGAACTGAACCTAATGCAGGAGCTAAGCAATCAATACCAGTTTTCTCAACTAATTCCTGACATTCTTTAGCATCAGCATATACAACACCATCAGATACGACGTCGTCTTCCTGACCACCAACACGACCTAATTCTGCTTCAACAGATACACCTTTAGAATGTGCGTATTCTACAACTTTCTTAGTGATTTCAACGTTCTCTTCGAAAGAATGGTGAGAAGCATCGATCATTACTGAAGTGAATCCAGCATCGATTGCTGCTTTACAGTTTTCAAAGCTTGAACCGTGGTCTAAGTGAATTGCCACAGGAACTGTAATCTTCATATCTTCCAGTAAACCTTCAACCATCTTAACTACCGTATAGAAACCACCCATGTATTTTGCTGCACCTTCAGATACACCTAAGATAACTGGTGCGTTCTCTTCTTGTGAAGCCCCTAGAATTGCTTGAGTGAACTCAAGGTTGTTAAGGTTGTATTGACCAACTGCATAACCACCTTCTTTAGCTTTAATTAACATTTCTTTCATTGAAACTAATGGCATGGATAATATCCTCCTTGTGTGCGTTAGGCACTAATTTTATAGATTTAGTATAGCACTATCGTCCTGTGTTTGCATTTATAAAGGTGGCTACTTTGTGTATTTTCGCACAATATTCATAACTTCTTCAATAGTAAACGGTTTCATCAGTATTCCTGATGCGCCACGACTTTTAAGTCCTTTAATTTGTTCGTTTGTCTGGAAGGCAGAGATTAAGTAGATTGGTCTATCAGTATATTTTCTCATTTCTCTCAATGTTTCTTCCCCCGACATTACAGGCATCCGTCGATCTAAAAATATAATGTCATAATCGTTAACTATCACCATTTCAAGTCCCTTTTTACCATGCTCTGCTTCATCAGCTTCTATACCTTGAATAGACAATATTTCTTTAAATAACAATCGAATATTTATTTCGTCATCTACTATGAGTATTTTCATCGGTTATCTCCCAGTATGTTATGATATAGTCAATCATTTCTTGAAAGTAGGTTTAATATGTTCAAAATATTTAATACACAACTCAATGGTATCTTTAAAAAAATAGAAGCGCAAGAAGTAGAAATTGATATTGCAGCACGACTGCTTGCACAAGCTGTTGTCGGTCAAGGAAAAATATATGTTAAAGGATTTGGCGATCTTAAACATTTCGAAGACTTTGCTGTAGAAAGCAAAGAAAGATTATTTGACTCAGAAAAATTTATTACTGAATCGCTAATCGATCATACGGACCGCATTTTAGTGATGAGCGACACGTACGATGAAGATTGTCATGAATTTATTACGATGCTAAAGGAAAAAGATATCGATTTCGTTCTTGTATGTAATAAAGATGAACGTATAGATGTGATGAACTTTATCGATTTAAGTACTCCACGTGCCCTCGTACCAACCGAAAACTTCAGTCGAATTATTACGCCTCATATGATGGCGATGAACTTTATATACTACGGCATTTATAATGTCATGTATGAAATGTTAGTTGAAGAAGAGGAAGCATAGCATAAACGCCCGAACAGTTGTCTGTTCGGGCGTTTCAAATTTGCATTTACCAGCTTCTATTCGGACGCTATCACACCATTTAGAATCTTGTTCAAGACTTATCGCTCACATGATAACCACTCTATTGAATCGCAGCTTCAATGAATCCTTTGAATAATTTCTGAGGTTTCATTGGGCGAGATAAGAATTCTGGGTGGAATTGACATGCCACGAACCATTTATGGTCAGGAATTTCAACGATTTCCACTAAACGTCCATCCGGAGATAAACCTGAGAACACTAATCCTTTTTCTTCTAATCGCTCACGGAATTCATTGTTAAACTCATAACGATGACGGTGGCGTTCATCAACATGCGTTGTACCATAAGCAGCATGTGCTCTTGTTCCTTCTTTTAGTTCACATGGATATAAGCCTAATCTTAATGTTCCACCTAAATCAACAACATCTTTCTGATCAGGCAATAATGCAATAACTGGGTAAGGCGTGTTTGGATCAAGTTCTGATGAATGTGCGTCTTTTAAGCCAACAACATTACGTGCAAACTCAACTGTTGCTAACTGCATCCCTAAACAAATACCTAAGAATGGCACGTTGTTTTCACGTGCGTATTGCGTCGCAAGAATTTTACCTTCAATACCACGTTCACCAAATCCACCCGGTACTAATATACCATCAGCATCTTGTAAACGTTCTTTATAGTTTGTTACATCTAAATCTTCTGAGTTAATCCAATCGATTTCGATGTCTTTTCCAAATTCATATCCCGCATGTTTTAATGCCTCAGCAACTGAAAGATATGCATCCTGAAGCGCCACGTATTTACCTACTAATGCAATTTTAACTTTGCCTTCTAGGTTACGCACAGTGTCCAAAAGTTTATTCCATTCTGTAAGATCTGCTTCTCCACTTGCTTCAAGTCCTAGACGCTCGATTACAAGATCATCCATATGCTGTGCTTGTAATGCTACAGGAATTTGATATAGCGTATCTGCGTCGCGACATTCAATTACTGATTTTTTATCAATGTCACAGAATAACGCAATTTTATCACGTAAATCTTCCGTCATTTCATATTCTGTACGCACAACAATCATATCTGGCTGAATTCCTAATCCACGAAGTTCTTTTACACTATGTTGAGTTGGTTTTGTTTTCATTTCACCAGCTGCTTTAATGTACGGCAGTAAAGTACAGTGAATGTACATTACATTCTCACGACCTAAGTCACTTTTAATCTGTCTGATAGACTCGATAAATGGTAATGACTCAATATCTCCTGTTGTACCACCAATTTCAGTAATGACAACATCAGCTTTCGTAGATTCCCCCGCAAGCAGTAAACGTGACTTAATTTCATTTGTAATATGAGGGATAACCTGAACAGTACCACCTAAATAATCTCCACGACGTTCTTTCTTTAATACATGAGAATACACACGTCCTGCAGTTACGTTAGAATACTGATTTAAATTGATATCGATAAAACGCTCGTAATGCCCTAAATCAAGGTCAGTCTCAGCTCCATCATCTGTTACGAATACTTCTCCATGCTGATAAGGACTCATCGTACCTGGATCAACATTTAAATATGGATCAAATTTCTGAATCGTGACTTTAAGTCCTCTATTCTTTAATAAACGACCTAAACTTGCTGCCGTAATCCCTTTACCTAATGATGAAACAACGCCACCTGTTACAAATATAAATTTTGTCATGTTTACCTCCTGGAAATTAAAATAATAAAAAACGCTCCCATGCACAGTAAGTACATTGGGAGCGTATAGTTTATACGTTCGTCCTTAAATTAAGGAGCCCAAGTAAAATAATAATCATTTTTAAGAAGATTGTCAACTATGATTATTCTTCCTCGTCTTCAAATTCGTCTTCTTCTTCTTCGAATTCTTCATCCGGTTCAACAACAAGACCTGCCTCATCTAATTCATCTTCCACTTCTTCATCTTCAGTGTCAACATTTTCCTCGTCACCATCAGTCGGTAATAGATCAAGTTCATCTTCCACTTCATCCTCACCTAATAAGGCGATCTTCGGTGAATCTTCGTCTTCTTCATCTAAAATATCAAACTTCTGAACAGTTGGTGCAATCTTTTCTTCAATATCGTCCACTGAATACCAGTCACGCAGACCCCACATATATTCACCAGTAGATAAGAATCTACCATCTGTGTTTAAGTCTGTATAGAATTGTACGACACGCGTTTCTACTGCTTCATCAGAATAATTCCCGATGGCTTTAAACTCATCGATTAATTCGTATAAGTTTACTTCTTTACCTTTTTCGCTTAAAGCCATGTAAGCTAAGTCGATAAAAGAATTTTCGTCCATCATTTCTTTAGTATATTCAGAGATTTTCATTATATTCGTCCTTTCAGAACTCTAAAGTGTTTATACTACATCATAACAAATTACTTCCAAAAAGCGCAATAATTATTCAAAATTTCTCTATTAATATTTAATTAACTTCGTTAATACTTGTGTATTTGCTGTATCCATCGCTACAAAGTTATTACTTAAATAAAGCGCGGCATCATCACCTGACACATCGATCTCAATTTTATCTACTGCTTCAAAATTACGACGAAGGAAAGTAGCGATCTGTCTCAATACATTTTGTTTAATAACGTCTACATCTTGCTGTATATTAAACGATACGAGGTGAGCTGTAGTATCTTCAATTGTATATTCAATTTCTCCAACAAACTGACCATCTCTTTCAAGGCGAATAACCTCTTCGTCTTTAATGAGTCGTAGCTTCGAAACATAATCGGCACCTAAATCTAGATAATAGAGACGCTCTTTTCCGATTGGCCCTTCAGGATTCGTCGCTAAATGAAGAAAACCGGCACGTTCATATAGATTCCATGCAGCCTGATTCTCTGCATCAACTACTAGGAAGAGTTGATCGAAATCCGGAAATACACTTTGTACAAATTCAGGAATATTCATCATAATTTCAGTGCCATAGCCATGACCTTGCAACTTATTGTTGATTGATAAGCTACGGACATATACTGCATTAATCGGCGTATCATATCCTTCATGTTGATAATGCTGATGCAACACAAAGAACCCTACAACCTCTTCGTCACGATTAAGCACAACACACGGTCTACGATCCGGATCCATCAACCCTTCATCTAATACCTCTTTCGGTAAAGAAGAATAAATCATTTGACGCTCTGTTAATTCGAACTGGTCTAATGCCTCACGATAGTCTTCTTTATACTGTACAATTTTAATTTTAGAACCTAAGAATTCCATTATCTCTTTGCCTCCGTACATTGCAATTTATTTTGTTAAATATATTTTACCCATTTTTTAAATATTAGAACATGAAAGTTTATTTTTTGACTGCTAAGCATCACCTTATATGATAAGATAAAATAAAAAATGTGAGGTTTATGATGAAAATAGGAATCGATGCAGGTGGTACCTTAATCAAAATTGCTATCCTTGAAAACGATACATTTACATATAAAAAAGAACAATCTACAGACATTGAACGCGTTGCAGCATGGCTTAACACTATGCCAGATGCACAAGTAGCTCTAACAGGCGGAAAAGCCACTTATTTAAATAGTCTTATTTCACATGATGCATTTCAATCAATTGAGTTTGATGCGACATTTAAAGGGATTCAATCCTTTTTAGATGAAAATAATATGTATCTCGATAAATTTGTATTCAGCAATGTAGGCACAGGAACTTCCATCCACTTTGTTGATGAGAATAAACAAATTCGTGCAGGCGGAACAGGTGCAGGTGGAGGTATGATGATGGGACTCTCATACTTACTGACTGGGAAAGAAGATTTTGCAGATATCGTTACAACAGCTAGAGCTGGTAATCGCGATATTATCGATCTTAAAGTAAAACATATTTATAAAGGTGATAAAACACCCATTCCAGGCGATCTTACAGCCGCTAACTTCGGGAACGTACTTCACAACAAAGACACCGAAAGCTTTACAGATGCAGATAAGATTGCTTCTGTCCTCGGAATCGTTGGAGAAACAGTGACGACAGTATCTATCCATGCAGCTAGAGAATTTGGAGCAGAATATGTTGTTTACATCGGTTCTAGTTTTCTGGACAACAAATTATTGCAGGATATCGTCGTAAATTATACTAAATTACGTAACTTCAAACCTTACTTTATCGAAAACGGAGAATATTCAGGTGCTGTGGGCACACTTAGGTTGATGGATGAAAAATAACGTAAAGGCTTAGCCTTTACGTTATTTTTTAAGCACCTTTATTAAACTTACAAGCATCGGCAGCAATGTCGCACTAATTACCGATGCTGCAAATATACTACTTTTTCTAGTCTTCATGAACTTCACCTTTTAAACGTTGTTCAAATTGTTTTGCTTTTTGATCGATGAATGCTTCGTCATCACCATACCATATACAAATAAAGCGTGACGGGAAAGCATTTTTATCTCTATAATCTCCATCATAATATGCTAATGGGAATAAGTTACCACTCTTTACTTCGTTTAAAATTGTTTCATAGAATGCTGCATTATCACCATCAGAGTAATAGGCAAGGAACTTTTTATAGTCCCCTTTTAGTACATCATCCAGTAACAATAATGAACTTGATCCATTTTGTCTGAAGTTTAAATCAATTGCAAACAGATTATCATCTTTATCTACTAATATATCAAATCCTGCAATCCCTTTATAGCCCGCATCGACACCATTCTTCATAATCTTTCTACCGGCTTCAATTACAGATTCAGGTACATTCCTATCTGTTGTATTACCTCTGTATTTACCGTATTTTTCTACCATCTGAAGCGATGCACCCAAAAATGTGATGCCCTTCTCTTCGCTATACGCATATTGTACGCAGTAATTTTTAATAGGTTCAACAAATTGTTCGATAATCAACTGCTCGGTACCACTTGCCGCCTGCACGCGTTTTATCGAACTTTCCACATCATCTTCTGTATAACATAGCATCACACCATATCCACCTGCTGTCGGATGTTCGTCACCCGGCTTAATAACAAAAGGAAGCGTCCATTCACGTACACGTGTTTGGAAATCATCAATTTTTACAATTTCGCGTTTTGGAAGATACTCTCCACCCGTCCATTTATGGATGAGTGATTTGTTGTTTAAATCTAGAAATATGTCTCGTGGTACAACATAATCATCATTGTCCACAATATCAGTCTCGTGCGCATATTGGAAGAATATCTTTCCTGTCTCGGCATATTCTTTTAAAGCCTTTTCATACTCTTCACGTGTTTCATACGTGATATATGTTTTGGGCATCGCTACTCCCGCTGCGCCAAATAATTCACATGTCTTCTCAGTTACCGTTGCTTTATGAACAATAACAGGCATCTCTGCAATGATTAATTCTCTGGCACTTAATAAATTCGACTGATGTTCTTCAGGCTGTAGCCACGGATTAAAACCATAGCTTGGTCGTGATGTGTAAAGCACATTATCACCATACAGATCACGCATCGTAAGTGAAATATTTAATTTATTGGTGGTCATAGACTTTCCCCTTCAACACTGTATGTAAATTTTTTATCGCTTTTAATTCATCCGGATTATCAATGAGTTCTAATGCCATCGTCGCCATTATTTTAGCACCTTGAATCAGTGCATGATCTCCATGTGCACTACCAGCAGCATCTTTAAATTCAACAGTATGCCCTACTAGGCTTGAAGGCCCAATTTTTATATGCGGATGAATTGTTGGGATAACATGACTCACATTCCCTGTATCTGTTGATCCAAAACCAAAATCATCATGTAATATTACCTCATTGTGCTTTTTAGCATGACGTTCAAATAGATCATCTAACAAATCATTACGAATAAATTCATTTACTCCATTTTGAATGTGATTCAGCTTATACTCTGCACCCGCAGTAAGTGCAGCACCTTCAGCAACACGTTCAACTTTGCCGGTTAACACATCTAGTTCCTTGCGACTCATTGCGCGCGTGTAGAATCTTGCCTTCGTGTAATCCGGGATAATATTCGCGCTCTTGCCGCCATCCAATATTACACCATGTACTTTATCAGATTTTCGAATATGCTGACGAAGCTGCGCAATCCCGTTAAAGAAACTGATCATTGCGTCCAGTGCGTTAATCCCATTATGAGCATTCTCAGAAGCATGTGCGGTCTTACCGAAGAACTCGACTTCAAATACATCTACAGCAAGTGTAGGCACCGTACGATATGACTCGTGTCCTGGATGTATCATCAAAGCAACATCGCACTCAGAGAATAATCCAGCTTTAACATACGACGCCTTTGCACTACCATTCACACCACCCTCTTCAGCTGGTGTACCAAATACTTTAATCGTACCACCGTGCGTTTCAACATATTCTTTAATGCTCACGCCTGCAAGCACACTTGATGTTCCGATAATATTATGTCCGCATGCATGACCAAGTCCAGGCAGAGCATCGTATTCCGCTAAGAATGCAATCGTCGGTCCTTCATGTTCACTTTCAAATGTCGCAATGAATCCTGTCTCGTGGCCTGCGATATCACGCTCAATTGTGAATCCTTCGTTATATAAAGTCTTGATGAGTAAACTAGACGCAAAATACTCTTCGTTTCCAAGTTCCGGGCGTTCGTGAATCTGGTGGCTTATTTTAATAAATTCCTCTTTATTATATTCAATATAGTTAAGTACATTTTGTTCATTCATCGTCATTACCCCTTAATTAAATTCAATTAAGTCCACTTAATAAAAAAGACACCCTCAGATAAGGATGTCTATACGTCTTATCTGTCAGCATAAGCTGCAGGAATTAGCACCTTACATATTGCAGGTTGCTGGACATCAGCGGGCCTGTCCCTCCGTCCGTCTCGATAAGTGTTTAATTGTTATCAATTATATTAGAGCTTTAAAGCATGATTGTCAATAAGATAACTTATTTTTCAGATATTATCCGAATATCTGTACTTCGTTCGATCCGTTCCAGTTCATCGCTTTAACTTCAATTACAGTCAAGAAGATGTCCCGCGCCTTTTTATACGAAGAGAAATCAAAAGGATAAATTCTTGCAAGTTCCCATTTGAACGCACTATAACGATCTCTCTCACTTGAAAATGTTCGAAAATAATCTCTTAACTTAATGCGTTTCAATAATTCTTCATCTGCCTCTTTATACACAAAAAGATGAAATTGATGATCCTTTGTAGCATATACTTTATAACATACTTCTTTACAGATTAAATGATATCCAAGTTCAGCTAACTTTAGTTCTTCAATATCATGCTTCACCTCTACAGCAATATCTATCGTCGCACGTGCGTCCATACCTGGTACCGCAGTAGACCCAATATGATGAATCGCACTAATATTTTTTAACTTCTGAAGCACTCTTTTCTTTTCGCCTATATAAAGGTGCTGCCATATACTATCGTAAGGTACTATCATCACTTGTTTCATCCTTTCCCCTCCTTCTTTAGATACATTTTAAAATATTATACTTCTTTGCACACAAATTCACAAACTATTATATTGAGTAAATAATAAATTCATGATATTATTAATCCCGAGTTATCTGATAAGAATAATAATATTAGGAGTGTACCGATGAGTTTACCTTTTATGGACATCTTTAAAGCATGGGCATCAGATTATGATGATGCTGTAACAGGACAAAATCCCGAATATAAAGATGTATTCTCAAACTATGATTTTATGATAGAAGAAGCAACAAAACACGCAGGAAAACGCGTAACAGAATTTGGTCCTGGAACTGGGAATTTAACAAACATGTTATTACAGCGCGGATTGGACGTACAGGCTGTAGAACCAAGTATTGATATGACAAAGTTAGGTGAGGCTAAGACAGGTATTACGTTCGAACGTGGCGATTTCCTGAACTTCAATGCTAGAGAAAAAGATACATTTATTTCTTCTTTTGCTTTTCACCACCTTACAGATAAAGAAAAGAAAGAAGCGATTGCCCTTTATAAGCCGCTTCTCTCCGAAGATGGAAACATCATTATATTGGACACAATGTTCAATTCCTTAGATGAAAAAGAACAGATTAAATCACATTATGACGCACGAGGTTACCATAATCTTGTCGAAGATCTGGAAAGAGAATATTATCCATTAAAGGAGACAATGGAAGAGATTGCCAACGACTTGGGATTTGATTATCAATCCACTCAGATGAATCGTTTCGCTCATCTTCAAATATTAACTAAAAAAAAAGTAAAAACTCCTGCTGATTTAATCGGTAATACACCGCTAGTGGAACTTAAGCATTTTCCACTGAATAAAGGAAACCGTCTATTTGCAAAACTTGAGTTCTATAATCTGGGCGGCTCTGTAAAAGACAGACTGGGTGTCAACATTTTAGAACAGGCTTTACTTCGTGGTGATATTCAAAACGGTACAGTTGTTGAAGCTACAGCTGGTAATACAGGAATTGGTCTTGCACTCATCTGTCAACAGTATGGATTAAAGCTACATGTCTATGTTCCCGAGAAATTCAGCATCGAAAAACAAAGCATCATGCATGCATTAGGGGCTGAAATCGTAAATACCCCTACAGAAAAAGGAATGCTCTTCGCACGCGAAGAAGCGCTGAAATTCGCTCAAGAAACCGGTGCATTCTATACAAATCAATTTGAATCAGCAGATAATCCTTCAAGCTACGATAAACTGGCAAAGGAGATAAAAAGAGATGCTGGGAAGGTTGATGCAATCGTTGCTGGTGCAGGCAGTGGAGGAACATTTACAGGTCTTGCAAAGCACTTCAAAGAAAGTCATCGCGTTATCGTAGAGCCTGAAGGTTCGATATTAAATGGTGGAGAATCTGGTAGTCACCGCACAGAAGGCATCGGCGTTGAAAAATGGCCCGTGTTCTTAGATAAAGATTTAATCGATGCCGTTGAAACAATTTCTGATATCGATGCCTTTACACGTGTCTCAGAACTTGCCCAAAAAGAAGGTCTTCTTGTCGGTTCTTCAAGCGGAGCCGCGCTACATGCCGCACTTAAAACCCAAGAAAATATGACTGATAGCAATATCGTCGTAATATTCCCTGATGCAGCTGAGCGATACTTATCACAACAAATATTTGATATTAAAGGAGAATAGATTATGCAAAAGAAAACAATGATGATTCATGGTGGAAATACAATAGATGAATACACTGGAGCTGTAAACCCTCCAATTTACCAAACAAGTACCTACAAACAAGATGGCATCGGGAATATGCGTCAAGGCTATGAATATTCTCGTTCAGCAAATCCAACACGTACAGCATTAGAATCATTAATCAGTGACTTGGAATCAGGTGATGCTGGCTTTGCATTTGGTTCAGGTATGGCTGCAATATCTTCTGTAATCATGTTACTCAATGCTGGCGATCATATCGTTGTTGGTAGCGATGTATACGGCGGAACTTATCGCGTCTTCACAAAAGTCTTCGAACGCATCGGTATTAAATCAACATTCGTTGACACAACCGATATCGAAGCAGTTGAAGCGGCAATCAATGAGAATACTAAGATGCTTTATATCGAAACTCCTACCAATCCATTACTTAATGTAACGGATATTCGCAAAATGGTTGAAATCTCTAAAGCACATAACTTAATTTCTGTTGTAGACAATACATTTATGACACCTTACTTCCAGAATCCACTTGAACTTGGTGCAGATATTGTACTTCATTCAGCAACGAAATATATCGGCGGACATAGCGATGTTGTAGCCGGACTGGTTGTAACACGCACACCTGAGCTTTCTGAATCAGTTGGCTTTATACAGAATTCCGTAGGTGGTATACTTGGACCTCAAGATAGTTTCTTACTTGTGCGCGGTATTAAGACACTTGCAATTCGAATGGAACAAACAGAACACTCAACATTAAAAATCATCGAATTCCTCCAAAAACAAAGTGCCGTAACAAATATCTTCCATCCTGTCTTGCTTGATGAACAAGATAAGAAAATTCACGAATCACAAAGCAAAGGTTACGGTGGAATGGTATCATTTGATGTAGGATCTAAAGAAAATGCCGAAAACTTAGTAAAAGCAACGAAATATTTCACTTTAGCAGAATCTTTGGGTGCAGTAGAAAGTTTAATTTCTGTCCCGAGCCAGATGACTCATGCTTCGATCCCTAGAGAACGTCGCCTTGAACTTGGTATTACAGACGGTTTAGTTCGAATCTCTGTGGGTATTGAGGATAGTGAAGACTTAATTGCAGACTTAGAACAAGCATTTAAACAATTAAATTAGGAGTGACGCTTATGACTAAAAAAATGAACGTTGAAAGTTTCAACTTAGACCACACGATCGTCGATGCACCATTCGTACGATTAGCGGGTATCAAAGAAGGTATCAATGGTGATGTAATTCATAAATATGATATTCGTTTCAAACAACCAAATAAAGAACACATGGAGATGCCTGCACTCCATTCATTAGAACATTTAATGGCTGAAAACATCCGTAATCATACAGATAAAGTAGTAGACATCTCTCCTATGGGATGTCAGACTGGCTTCTACGTTTCACTTATCAATCACGATAACTATGAAGATGTGTTAGCAATATTAGAAAACACTTTGAATGATGTATTAGCAGCTGATGAAGTCCCTGCTTGTAATGAAGTGCAATGTGGCTGGGCAGCGAGTCATTCTTTAGAAGGTGCAAAAGCAATCGCACAGGAAATGCTATCTAAAAAAGACAGATGGCATGTAATTTATCAGCCTGGAAAAGAACCACAAGCATAATTAATTGATATATCAATAAGTGGCACACATGAAACTTCATGTGTGCCACTTATTTTTAAAATCTTATTAAATTTGTAGCTGCATATACATCATCATATTCATTTAAAACATTAAGCTGTTCATCTACAATATCCAAGTGATATGGACCAGTTGCTTCATTAATCTTCTCTATCTTATCAAGCGACACATCATCATGCTTCTTAAAATTAAAAGTAACACTATAGTCCGTCTTCTCACCAGTACCGTATACAAGTTCTCCTAAAACCTTCTCTGTTCCATTACCTTCAAATAAAAACTTCAACTCATTTGGTAACGTAAATCTAAAGCGATAGTGGGGAGTATTATGCGTTAAATAATCATATAATATTCGATCAATTTTATAATCTAATCTAAATGAAATACCATGTTCATTATGCATTGCCACTAAATTCTTTATCATAAAATGAGGCATCATAAACGCTTTATCTGCTACATCAGCTGATACAGCTCCAGGTTTAACTAGCTCAACATTCTTACTTTGTTTCTTATCCATACTATCACCTTGATTCTTCGTTAAAAAATAATAGAGCGCACCACTTGCTGCAGCAAAGATAGCAGCACCAATTGTTTGTTTATATTTCATATGTATTAGCTCCTTTATACTTTTTATTCTTATACCCCATTTCGCTTAGGTAATGCATAAATACAATAAATTACACCGTCACACAAATATTATTTTGCGTTAAATTAATTTTCCCTCAATAAATAATGGAGATGATAATATGTTTACAGAGAAGGAACGTATAAATTTAATACTCTTATATGAACTTGAAGATGCAATTGAATTATATGCTAAATATAATAATCAAGCTTATAAGCATCTGAATGAATATAAAAATATCAATAAACAACTTCTAGAAAAACTATCACTAGCAATCAGTTATATCGAAAGACAAGTTGTTCAATAATAAAAGGAGTAGGTATCTGAGATACCTACTCCTCTTCCATCCTCTAATTCTTACTTCAATTCTTCCAAATAACTCTCACCAAACTCTGGCAATTCAACACCAAAGTTATCAGCAATCGTCGCACCAATTGAAGCGAATGTAGTATGCGATTCTAATTCACGACCACCATCAAACTGTTTACTATACATGAGTAGCGGTACATATTCTCTTGTATGATCTGTTCCCGGCATTGTAGGGTCGTTACCATGGTCTGCCGTAATAATGAGTAAATCATCTTCTCTTAACGCTTCTAATAATTCACCCAGTCTATCATCAAATGCTTTAATTGCATTCATATAACCTTCTTTATCACGACGATGTCCATACAATGCATCAAAGTCCACTAGGTTCAGGAAGCTTATTCCATCAAAGTCAGACTTCACAACTTCTAATAATTTATCCATACCATCCATATTATCTTTCGTTCGGATGGACTTCGTTACACCTTCACCATCATAGATGTCATTGATCTTACCGATTGCGATAACATCACGCCCTGCATCTTGAAGTTCATTCATCACTGTACGTCCAAATGGTTTTAATGCATAGTCATGACGATTTGATGTTCTCGTGAAATTCCCTGGTTCACCTACATATGGGCGTGCAATAATGCGCCCAATTAAATATTTCGGGTCTTTCGTATATTCACGGACTTTCTCACAAATTTCATAGAGTTCTTCAAGCGGAATAATCTCTTCATGCGCTGCAATTTGCAGTACCGGGTCAGCTGAAGTATAGACGATTAAGTCACCTGTTTCCATCTGGTGTTCGCCCCACTCATCAATAATCGCTGTTCCTGATGCTGGTTTATTAGCTACGACTTTTCGTCCTGTCATTTCTTCAATAGCTGTAACAAGCTCTTCAGGGAAGCCATTCGGATATACTTTGAATGGCTGATCGATATTCAGACCCATGATCTCCCAATGACCTGTCATCGTATCTTTTCCTACAGATGCTTCCGATAATTTCGTATAGTATGCTCCTGGTTTATCGACTTTTTTTACGACCGGAAGTGGTGCAATATTACCTAATCCTAACTTTTCTAAGTTCGGTAATTTCCCTGCATATCCTTCTAACGTATGTTTTAAAGTATGGCTCCCAGTATCACCAAACTTCTCTGCATCTGGTGCTTCACCAATCCCTACAGAATCCATTACGATAAGATGCACTCTTTTAAATGTCATAATATCTCTCCTATTCAGTTATGACTTTATGAATTAACACTGGCGCTTCTGCGTGGTCAGAGATTTCAATATTGTCATAAATTTTGTTCATTACATCCTCTACATTATCACGGTTTGCATAAATTGTTACAAGTGATTCGCCTTCTTCAACTTTGTCGCCAACTTTCTTGCGTAACATCAGTCCTACTGCAAGATCAATCGTATCTTCTTTCGTTGCACGGCCTGCTCCAAGCAGCATAGAAGCAATGCCTAATTCATCAGCAACAATTTTACTTACCACACCTGTGCGTTTCGCTGGTACTTCAATGACATATTTCGCTTGTGGCAACTTCGTTACATCATCAACTACTGATGGATCTCCACCTTGATTTTGAAGGAATGTTTTAAATTTATTCAGCGCTTTACCGTTGTTAATTACTTCTTGTAACTGTCCACGTGCATCTTCAAGTGTGGTTGCTTTACCTGCTAGCACGACCATCTGGCTACCTAGTGTTAAAACAAGTTCTGTTAAATCTTCAGGACCTTCTCCACGTAAAGTTTCAATTGCTTCTTTCACTTCAAGCGCATTACCAATCGCATATCCTAACGGCTGACTCATATCAGAAATAATCGCCATCGTATTACGTCCAACATTATTACCGATCTTAACCATCGCAGTTGCTAACATTTCTGCGTCTTTATCTGTTTTCATAAATGCGCCTGCACCTGTCTTAACATCAAGTACAATCGCATCTGCACCAGCTGCAATCTTCTTACTCATAATACTTGATGCAATAAGTGGAATACTATTTACCGTTCCTGTAACGTCACGTAATGCATAAAGCTTCTTATCAGCAGGTGTTAAATTACCTGTCTGTCCGATAACCGCAAGTTTGTCTTCATTTACAAGTTTCATGAAATCATCTTCCGAAATTTCTACATGGAAACCTTCAACTGCTTCCAGCTTATCAATCGTACCACCTGTATGTCCCAGTCCACGACCACTCATCTTCGCAACTGGAATATCAAGCGCTGCAACTAAGGGTCCAAGTACTAAAGTTGTCGTATCACCTACACCACCTGTTGAGTGTTTATCAACTTTAATCCCTTCAATTGCTGATAAGTCGATCTGGTCGCCACTTTCAACCATTGCCATCGTTAAGTTTGCTCGTTCTTCGTCATTCATATCCTGGAAGAAAATCGCCATCGCTAAACTTGATGCTTGATAATCTGGAACTTCACCATTCGTATAACCTTTGATGAAAAACTCGATTTCTTCTTTCGTAAGCGCACGTCCATCTCGTTTCTTTGCAATAATGTCTACCATTCTCATTATAATTTCCTCCTTTTTGTAAACGCTTTCTATAAATTTATAAGGGAAAGGGAATTAATAATCCCCTTTAGCTTCTTCACCTTTTAAAATTTGTACACCTGCACTTGCACCGATACGTGTTGCACCCGCTTCAACCATCGCCATAACGTCTTCAAAAGAACGCACACCACCTGAAGCTTTAACACCCATATCAGGGCCCACAGTTTTTCGCATTAATGCGATATCTTCTTTCGTTGCACCACCAGATGAAAATCCAGTAGATGTCTTCACGAAATCTGCACCTTGCGCTTGCGCAATTTCACATGCTTTTACTTTCTCTTCATCGGTCAATAGCGCTGTTTCGATGATCACCTTTGTCGTAACATCTCCTGCAGCATCAACTACTGCTTTAATATCTTCAGCTACTAAGTCATAGTTCTTATCTTTAAGCGCACCTATATTAATAACCATATCAACTTCACCGGCACCATTTGCAATCGCATCTTTCGTTTCAAATGCTTTCACAGCAGGTGTATTCGCACCTAATGGGAAGCCGATAACTGTACACACAAGAACATCAGTTCCTTCTAATAAAGATTTAGCATACTTTACGTGTGAAGGGTTGACACACACACTCATAAATTCATATTCGCGTGCTTCCTGTGCTAATTGAGCTATCTGTGCCTTCGTTGTTTCAGGCTTTAATGCTGTATGATCAATATACTTTGCTAAGTTCATGATTCATCCTCCTTTAATTTCACTTCTATTATATCAGATACTGAACAAAAGTAAAAATCATAAATGAACTTATGTTCAAATCAAAGTAATTTCCTGGCTGTAATACTATCGGTAATGAGCACATTAGGAATATTTCCATTTAGTGCACCACGTATTGCTTCAACTTTATGGTTTCCTCCAGCAACAAGTATGCTCGTTGGTATTTTGCGTAATGTATCGAGCGTAACACCCATCGTACGATCATCTACCCATCTGTCTGCTATTTTACCATCTTTCGTATAGAATCTCGAACAAATATCGCCTACAGCACTCGTTTTCAATCGTTTCACTTCATCTTCAGAGAAAAAACCGAGCTTAAAAAGTAACGCCTCATCTCTAACTGTCCCTGTTGTATAAATCGCAACATTACATTTCGGCGCCATCTTCAATATACTTTTAATATGACGATCGGCACTAACAAGTCTCTTTACTTCCTTATTATCAAATATGACTGGAACCGGTAAGTCTCTCGGAATGGAATTAAAGCTACGCGCAAATAAGGACAACGTTTCATGCGAATGGGTCACCACATCAGAATATGAGACTCCACCTTTAAGCTGAATCGTTTCTACACCATTTAAATTCAATGGTTTCATAAGTTCAGCAACGCGAAACATTGTCTTACCCCAGCTGATACCTACAATATCATTATTCTTCACAGTTCGAGATAAATATTCCGCAGCACATTCAGATATTGCCTTTATCACTGTTTCATTACGATCATTTGTTACATCTTTAATGATCACTTCCTTCAGACCATATTTCTCCTGAATTAAATGTGCTAATTCATCACTCTTCTCGTATGGATCATGAATGATGATTTCAACAATCCCCATATCTCTGGCATGGTTTAATTGTCTTGATACAGTAGGTCTTGATATATCCAGCTCATCCGCAATTTCTTTTTGACCAAGGTTTTCCTCATAGTACATCTTTGCAATCTTTATACATTGCTTCATCTTATCTTCCATTCTCTTCACCTCTACTCTTCAATTCTATATAAAAACAAAAAAAAATACACTCCAAACTATTTGGAGCGTACCAAGTAAATTTATTATTTCAAGAATGATTTAAGCATCCAATTATGTTTCTCAAGGTTACTAATCATACCTAGGAACATATCTGCAGTCATCTCATCATCTGCTTCTTCGGCTGCTGCTTTACCTTCTTCTAATTGTTTAATAATCTTATCGAAGTCTCTCGATAAATCTTTAACCATATCCTCAGCCGTTAAATCTTTCTTCGCTTCTTTAACTACAGATAATTCAAGCGATTCTTTCAATGTCGCAATTGGATGTCCTTGAATTGCTAAAATACGTTCAGCTAGTTCATCGATATATGTACTAGCTTCATTATAAAATTCTTCAAATTTTACGTGTAAGCTAAAGAAGTGAGGCCCTTTAACATACCAGTGATAATTATGAATTTTAGTATATAATACCGTCCAGTTTGCTACTTGCTGGTTTAAAGCTGTTACTACTTTGTTATCATTTGATTTTTTTGCCATTATAAATCTCTCCTCTATCTTGTTTATATTAATTATTATATTATAATCATTCTAATTAATAAAGTATTATGTCTTATTCGAATTTATTTGGGTATACTAATTAAAAAGGAGGGCATTATGCTAAAAAAATACATATTACCAACCATCATAGCAGTTATCGTCTTTTTTATCTTATTCACAATCGATCTCTGGAAAGTACTGTTAATGGACATACTTACTTCTACCCCTTTTATTATACTTTTATGCATTTGCGCATTATTTGCTGCTTTGCTAGCTTATCTCTTCAGCAAACTTGCCTATAAAGTTGATAACGACCCATCACTTGAACATTACGAACAGGATCGTGCAAGCTTTAAGAAATTCTCAGAAATGAATATATTCTTAATCATTTCATTTTATTTTGCACTTGGCTCAATTATGTTAATCAGTTTAAACCATGCACCTTTCTATTTAGGGATTATCAGTATCGTAACACTTATGATCGCAATCGTAATGCGCTATTATGGTTACAGTATGATCAATAAACTTTATCCAGAACGCGACCTTCCAGAAAACTTCGAATCAGACTTTGATGATAAACTCATCGACTCATTAACCAAAGAAGAAATGATTACAATATTTACGGGTCTCTACAATGCATTTAAGTTAACAAATATCATCTTACCTGCAGCAATGTTGTTAATAACAATTTACGGATATGCAACAGGTATCCCTCAACATTTTGCATTAAGTGTTATAGCAGGATGTGCGATTGCAATTAATATTATGTATCAGGTAACGGTAAGAAAATTGATATAAAATAGCAGTTATCCATTCAAGGATAGCTGCTATTTTTTAACTCTTATTTTTCTTCTACTATTAATGGTTGGTCAGGCTTAACAAAGAACCATAATACAATTGCTACAACAGCTGGAATAATCATCAAATAGAATGTCGTATCCCAACCATAATGCTGTACAAGGTATCCACCAAGCATCGGACTTAAGAAAGCACCCACGTTACCCCATAAGTTCATCCATCCTGATACAGTTCCAGAGAAGTTACGTCCAAGGTCAGTAGCAGAAGCCCAGCTCATACCCATAGATAAACCTACACCACCAAGACATAATGATAAGTAGATTAAATTCATAACCATGTCATTTGTCTGAACAGATAAGAATAATGAAACTGCAAATACGATAAATCCAAAGATTGCAATCAACGCACGCGCTCTAAAACGTGAATAGCCTCTAGAGATAATTGCATCTGAAATTGTGCCACCCGCCATAATCAGTATAAACATCATTAACCACGGCGCTGCTGCTAAGAACTTCATATCCTTTAATACAACATGGTATTCCTCTTGTAAATATGTCGGTAACCAAATTAAGAATAAAGTAATAACAAACTGTACTACAAAGTATTGTCCAGCAATCGCAAAGAAACTGAAGCGCTTGAAGAATAGTCCCCAAGGTGCAGATGTCTTATCTGTCTGAACCACATCACGGTTTTCCATGATGTATGCTTTCTCTGCTTCGTTAACCATCTTATGATGTTCCGGTAAGTCTTTAGCAATGATTGCCCAGATTGCAGCAATAATGATACCAATCGCACCGAAAATAAAGAATACTGCTTCCCAACCGAAAGCTTGATAAATAGCTATTGTTACAAACGGTGCAATAACAGGACCAAAGTATGATCCTGCAAGCAATGCACTTGATGCACGACCTTTTTCACTTTTGGCAAACCAATATGTATTAAATACTGCATTTGAAGGATACATCGGTCCTTCCCCTACACCAAATAAGAAACGCATTGTGTATAATAATCCGTGATTTTTGACAACCCCTGTTAGAATTGTGAATGCACTCCACCAAACAAGTGCAAATGTTAACATTTTCTTAGGGCCAAACTTCTCCGCCATAATACCTGCTGGCACTTGCATTAATGCATAACCTGCTGCAAATACCGAAGCTAACATACCAAACTGTGTCTTATTCATATTCAGATCTTCCATCATTGGTTGCGCAATATATGAGATATTGGCTCTATCCATATATGCAATAACTCCAATCAGAAAGAACATCAGTGCAAACATCCATCTTACTTTAGTAGCTTTTTGACTCATTTAATTCACCTCATTAATTTGTATAGTCATCCTATGACCAATTGACTAGATTAAAAATAACACATGCTGAAAACGATTACAATAACTTTGTGAAATTTTAGCTCAAAAATAAAATATTTGTTATATAACACTGTGAAAAAATACCAAAAAAGCTATTTTTGAAAGAAAATTTCTAATATATATCAGTTTTATTACAAGGTATTTTCGGGATAAATTACACCTCAAAAATTCACAAACTTTCCTTAAGGATATATAGTTTGTGAATTTAGTATCAAAGTTGTATACTAATATTGTAAATAAATATTTGGAGGGATCATTACATGAAAGCAGCAGTATGGCATGGTAAAAAAGACATTCGAGTTGAAGACAGAGAAATCCGTGAAATGCGTGATAATGAGGTACGCGTTAAGGTCGGATATGCTGGAATTTGCGGTAGTGACTTACATGAGTATCAAGAAGGACCAGTATTCGTTCCCGTAGACAAAGAGGATGATCTTACTGGGGGTAAAGCACCTCTAATCATGGGACATGAGTTTTCAGGTACAGTCGTTGAAGTTGGTAAAGAGGTTAAAGACTTCAAAGTTGGCGATCGTGTTTCAGTAAACCCAACTGTGACATATGGTAAAAATACAGATGAACTAGATGTCTATGATGGCTTCAGTTTCCTCGGCCTACATACAGATGGTGGTTTTACTGACTTAGTTAATGTACCAGAAACTAATCTTTACCACTTACCAGATTCATTATCTTTACGTGTAGCAGCAACTATCGAGCCTTTAGCGGTAGGCGTTCAAGCTGTTAAAGAAAGTGGCTTAGAGTTCGGAGACACTGTGGCAATCTTTGGCGCGGGTCCTATTGGTATCTATACGACCCTTGCAGCTCGTGCGGCTGGTGCAAGTAAAATTATTGTACTAGATCTTTCTAAAGAACGTTTAGAAAAAGCAAAAGAATGCGGCGCAACGCATGTCATTAACTCAGGCGAGGTAAACGCGGTAGAAGCAATCAAAGAAATCGTACCAGGTGGAGTAGACCGTTCATTTGAAGTAGCCGGGGTAACACCTACATTTGTACAAGCGATCGATGCTACACGTCCTCGTGGCACAATGGTAATCGTTTCTATTTTTGCTGGTGACATTAACTGGCCACCATTACAATTGACTAATGCTGGTGTGAAAATCACTTCAACAATCGCTTATTCAAGAGCATCTTACCAACAAACAATCGATTTAATGGGTAGTGGTCAAATTGATACAGAGAGTACTATTACCGGGGAAATTGAGCTTGATGATATCGTAGAACACGGTTTCGAAAAATTAACAAATGATAAATCTCAAGTTAAGATCTTAGTTAAGCTTAATGGAGAAGACTAAAAAATAAAAAGTGCTGAGACAAGGTGTCTCAGCACTTTTTTTTATATTAACTTTTCTCTAAAATTCCTTGTATAATCGTTTAGTTCATAGTCTTCAGGTACCTGTTCTGTTCTGACCACAAGTACGTCACACTTTGCATATCTAACGATCGCTTCAGACACACTTCCCATAACGAAACGCTCAAATGCATTGTAGCCACTTGATCCGCACATTATTAAATCAACCTTGTAACCTACTGCAATTTGTTTCGGAATAATATTTTTAGCTGCGCCATGCGCTATAACGATTTCAACATCCTTTACACCTCGGTCTAACGCAATTGCTTTGTACCCTTCTAGCAATTCTTGTGCATAGATATCAGCGTTCTCAGCAAGTGATCCACCTTTGGCATCAACGTTAGCATAAGTTCTAATATCAACAATATGTGTAAGTACAAGTTTTGCATCATTCCTTACAGCTACCCCAATCCCTTTCTCAAACGCATACTCACTGACCTTAGAACCATCTAACGGGATTAATATTGTATTATATTTCATAGTATTCCCTCCGAATCATATTTTCTTATACTTATTGTAACATCCAAGTGTTTTATAATCCTAGATTCTTCATATATTGTTCACGTACATCTGCTTTCAATGTCTCATTAGGCAGGAAATACCAAAGCCCATCTTCTAATATCTCACCGTCTCCTTGAAGCTGAACTTTCTTCACATTGCGAACTGCGCCATTATAACCAGTAGCTAATCCTTTTAAATCATCAAATGATAAATCAGTTACAACATTTCCTTCGATACTTTTCAATAAAGAATCTAATTTCGTTACAGAATCTACGCTTAATACTTTTGTTGCTAATGCCTGAATCACAAGCTGCTGTCTTTCCTGGCGACCGAAATCGCCTCCCGCACCTTCTTGTTTACGACTTCTAATAAATGCCATAGCTCCATCACCATCTAGATGAATTTCTTGTCCTTTTACAAAATTGAATCCACCATAACTGAAAGTAGAATTGCTGACAACATCGATACCACCGACTTTATCTACCATTTCATGCATACCATCCATATTAATCGTCGCATAATAATCGATAGGAACATTCATAAATTTCTCTACAGATGCTACCGCCATCTTTGCCCCACCGTATGCGTATGCATGTGCGATTTTCTCGTTCGTTCCTTTACCTACCATTTCACTGTATGTATCACGAGGGATACTTACCATTTGTGATTTGTTCGTCTTTGGATTGATGCTCATCAGAATAATCGAGTCACTACGTCCAGCATCGCCAGTTGCAAGTCTTTGCTGATTTGAATCAACCCCGAATAATGCAACACTGATTGCATCTTTATTACCGATGTCAACTTTGTCACCACGCAGTTCTGACTTGTCCCTACCTTCTATTTTGTGCTGAATATGCTCTGCCGTTTGTTTCACCTTAAAATATGATCCACCTACAAACCATGCAGCTACTAATAACATGAGTACAAATACGATTAAAAATATTGAAAGACATCCCAGTCTTCTCTTTCTTCTCTTTTCCATAAATCCACCTCTTTTACTTAATAATACAACAATACAAGCCAATATTCATAAGGCTTAAGTATGACTTGTTCCTTTTCTTATGCACTTAAAAGTATACTAATAAAATTTTGATTACACAAAATTTATTTAGTAAAAATAAGTAAATTCCCTCTTAAATTTATACCTTTATATCCCTCACTCAGTAAGCGTCTGATTTCCATATCATCAGTCATTTTCACAGCAACTTCTTCTTCATATATGCAATCTCTATCACGGAATAACGCAAAGATATAGCGAATTTTATCATCATATACGTTATCTAGCGCTACAATCTTCATACTATGGTGAAACTTATCTTTGATGCTCGCGATATTGTCTGGGTGTACTGTAGCCATTATTATCGTATATTTGTCATCGATCTCCTGAAACAGCCATTCTCCTAATTTTTTCTGTAACCCTCTTCCACGATAGTCTGGATGTACAACTGTAATATCAGAGTAGATGATCCGATCTCTATCAGATGGATCAAGTGCTATATATTTTCCTAGGTAATCGTCTACTGGTATATGCATTGAACGAAATGCTACAATCCTTTCGTCAATCTGACAAACACATAACACACCATCATTCACGTTTTGAGCAATCTCTTCTTCAGATAAAGTTACGAGCATATCTTTATTGCCAATTTCCTGTATAGCAGCTTTTTGAACATCTAGTATAGCTTGAATATTAGTATTATTAGCGAATTTAATTTTCATTACATTCTCCTTTTAAGAAAAATTTTACTTGCATATTACATAGATATCATGCAAAATATTATACATTGACCGTAATTATTTCGTTCTATCGTCTCAATCAGTCATAATTTTAATATACGTCAAAAAAGAGGGAGTTAAAATGATAAAATTAGAACAGTCAATATTCAAGACAGCAAGCCAAGTCGAGCATGTTTTAAATGCTATACTTTTAAAACGATTCGGAATCACATTTGCTGAATTTCTTATTCTATACAAAGTATATAAAGATAGTAATAGCTCAGTGACAGACATACAAGATGACATTCAATATAAGATGGATTCTGCAAGCATAAAGACTAAGAAACTTAGGGACTTAGGGTTCGTCGTTAAAGAACGTCGTAAAGATGATGAACGTAAAGTATGTGTGAAAATTACAGATAGTGGCTGTGAAATCGTCAAACTAGTCATGGTGGAGCATCAACAATGTATTTATGATAGTATAGGAAATACTTTCACAAAAGAGGACGGTGAAACCCTATTTATCCTTCTTGATAAATACAGAAAAGCTTTCCATCAATATACCGATACGATTAACTAAAAAACTGGGTGCACTTCAATGTGCATCCAGTTTTTTACAGTTCTGCAGATTGTACTTGTTGTCGTAAAAATCCCTGCTGTTCTTCTTTATTGATCTTAACAATCTTGAACCCAGTATAACCATAAACAAGTGAAATGATTGGTACTACAAAATTTAGAATTGCATATGGTGCATAGTCAAATACATGTACACCTAGTGTTGCTAAAATGAATACACCACATGTATTCCACGGTACGAATACACTTGTTAGTGTACCACTATCTTCTAAACAACGTGATAAGTTTTTCGGGTGTAAACCTTTATCAATAAACGCCTTTAAGTACATACGACTTGGTACTACGATACTAATATATTGTTCTGAACATGTTGCATTCACTGTAAAGCAGCTTAACAATGTTGCTGCAATCAAACTACCCGTAGATTTCGCCACAAGTAAAATCTTTGAAATCAATGCTTGTAACATGCCACTGAACTCTAGAATTCCACCAAACGTCATGGCAACAATCGTCATCGAAATCGTAAAGAACATAGATTC
This sequence comes from Macrococcus sp. CoH-51_TC_04, assembly GCF_058188655.1. NCBI lineage: Bacteria > Bacillati > Bacillota > Bacilli > Caryophanales > Staphylococcaceae > Macrococcus > Macrococcus sp. CoH-51_TC_04. The sequence continues at coordinate 58,713 of NZ_JBVGOY010000006.1, read as the reverse complement.
CAGACCACCTTTGTTGAATAACTCCATTACAAGTGCATTATCCGACTTCATCACATAACCTTCCTGTAACGTCTTCGCGATGATTTGTAAACTATCTCCTTGAATAAAGAATTGACACCCTGCCCCTAATATTATACCGACGACAAGTGCTGGGACTGCCGGGACTTTAAGCGCCACAAGTACAATGACAGCCACAGGCACTAACAATAACCATGGTGATAATGTAAACTGCACTTCCATTGCTTTCGTGATTGAATCAATTTTTGTCGTATCTAAATGACCACCACTAAACTGACGACCAATAAAAAAGTATGCAATCAATGCAATAATAATACCCGGTATTGTTGTGAAAAACATATGCTTAATATGATCAAATAAATCTGTACCCGTTAAACCTGAAGCTAAATTCGTCGTGTCTGATAACGGACTCATCTTATCTCCAAAGTAGCTTCCTGAAATAACTGCACCCGCAATCATACCCGCTGGAATATCCATACTCAAACCGATTCCCATACCTGCAACACCTACTGTCGCCATTGTAGACCAGCTAGAACCAATTGCAAGTGCAACAATGCTACAAATAATACAAATTGTTACAAGGAACATTGAAGGAGAAATCATCTTCAAACCATAATAGATCATTGTTGCAACGATACCGCCTCCTATCCACGCACCAATGACTAAACCAACAAGGATAATGATGACAATTGCCGGTAGCGCCATCTTAATCCCTCTATACATCATTTCTTCAATTTGTTCCCATGTAAAACCATGTCTATGTGCTACGATTGCTGCGATAGCAGTGCCGATCATCAATGGAATATGTGGTGCTTGCTTAAGTTTTACAACCCAGAATAGCATACAGACAATCATAACAAGTAAAGGCACTAATGCCCAAAAAACATTAATATCTTTTCTTTCAAATGCTTTCTTTTCTTTCCCCATCCGTCATTCTCCCCTTTGTGAAAACGCTTTCTTGTTACATTTTAAAGTAATAAAGAAGAAAAATCTATAATAATTTTTCAAATCACTCCAAAAAAATAAATCTTCCTATAAAACATCTTTTTAATAGGAAGATTATCAAAATATTTGTTATTTTTCATCTGACTTAAGTTTATCTACAACAATTGTAATAGCCATGCCAATCATAGTAATAAATGAGGCAGCAATTGCATTATCAGGGCCCACGAACATTTGGAGGAATAAATTATTATACATATCTAATTGCATTAAAACATCCATAAACGGCCTCCTATTTTTCATGCTATAATAAGTATACCTATTTTATCAGAAAATTCAAATTACAATTATATTACAAAATATAACCAAATGTATAAAGAATGGAAAACTAAAAAGGGGGGGTAAAGTAATATTCAGTGGTATCGCTATTATCATGTCACTTATTCTCGTTTGATTTATTTATCATCGTATTCATTACTTCTCTACTTAAATTTAAAAGCACTAAAAATCAGGAGTTTCGCATCCTATGTTTTAGTGCTTTTAAATATTTTATATCTCAGGGTTGATTCGAACGTTCGTTAGCGACTTCTGGAGATTTTATATTTTTAGCGGCTGAACTCAGCAATAGTAAAGTGTAGTAAATTGAGTATTGACTCTAACTAAGATGTATATGTAGAAGATATCGAGTTAATCACAACTTTCCATCACATTAAATCAATATAAATATCATTATGTAATATCATAAAAAATATTAATTAAGAATTTTTTAATATTTATAGAATTTCATTGCTGCGGTAATATACTCTGGAAATGCAGCTTTAAATTCTGTCACATCAGAGGTTGTAATTCCTATAACCCTAAAATTTTTTGGTACTTCAAAGGTTGCGCCGCTTCCAACTGGTCCAATTGTCGCACGCTGTTGTTCTTCTAGCACAGGCAGCGATACTGTCGTTCCTTGTGATGCATAAACTAATGGTTTAAGTTGCTCAGTCGTCACATGGTCAATATGCTCTATGATAATTGTATCTGGCACTTCAGTGGCAAGTGCTTCAGTGATGATTCCGCGATTATATGTATAGTGTTGACCTGACTTAATATATTCCCCGTAAAGGTTTGCTTGTTTCCAAGTTGCATCCGCAATAAATAATTTAACTGCATGCGCATCTAATTTCATAAATTTAACAACTGTTTTCATCCCGTTTACATGCTGTGGCAGACTGAAGATATGAAAGAGCTTTTGCTGCACTGTTACGTCATGTTGTTCTAATGCAATGTTTTTTGTTGTATCTGATAATCGCTTTGCTTCAAAGAACTTCTTATCCATTGCTGCTTTTCGCGCGCTGTATTGTGCTGTTTCTATCACTTCATTTATGGAAGGTGCTGTAGGCGTCGCTTTCGTTTCAGAAGGTTCTAACATGGCTTGATATTGATTTTTAGTAATCTCTGTCACAGATTCATTCCATTTTTCGTCTAAGAAATATTGTGCACGCAACATCAGTTCACGATCTAATTCATAAATTGTTCGAGGTGTCACATCTTCGATATATTTAATGATAATTGCAGTTGCATCTGTCCTCCCGGGTACAGGTTTATTCCCATGCTTTCCTTTAACGACTTCTGCAATACCATATATCCCACGTTCCGGCTTCGTTTTATAGATAATGACCTTATCTTCTGGTTGCATCTCTCCATAATGTTTATAGCCTAAACGATGTACACCGTTAACGTTGCTGACATAAATGGTATACTCCATACCTGATTCAAATGGTATTTCTTCTTTCATTAAGAAGTAACGGTTAATTTTTTCTTTATACTGGCCGACATTAATAATTTTGTTATAGTCCGCTTCTGAGATCGGATTCAGCAACTGCTCTTTCATGCTTTGTATCGTCTCTTTTAAATTTTCATCTCGAATTAAATAGTCTTTCGTAAAAGGTGCAAGCTTTGTATCATATTTAAAATGAATTTTAATTTGTCCACGTCTTGGCTCTTCGACTTTAAGTACTTCTCCAGCCCCAAGTAAACCAATTTTATTTTGTACAAGGTAAAAGATGACGCGATCTCCAGGGTTTGCACGTTTAAATGCCTGGTATCCCTCATTCGGATTAAAATGCACTGTCGAATCAAAAACTGAGACTTGGTTCATCAAATCCTCAAAATGATTAAATCTATTATAACCGCAATTCAACCAAAAATAATTCACACAAATTCCTCCTAAATCCACTTATAATTCTTTTTATTTTACATTATCCTTCTTAAATAATACTGCAAGAAACGCAAGTAACACTGAAAATGACAGTTTCTTTTTCATTATACTCACCTACCATATATGTAATACTTGCTGCATGACTAAACTCATTACGATTACAACCATCCATGTGATTGCACCTAACGCTAGCGGTTTGATACCAACTTTGAAAAACTTGCCTATATCTACCGTCATACCTATTCCAGCTAAAGCTGTACTCATTAAGAATGTAGATAAAGTCTTAATATATGATGTGATATATTCCGGTATCGGAATAATACTTGCAACGATACTCGCTATGAAAAAATACAATATAAACCAAGGGAAGACCTTTTTTAAATTTACAGAAGATTGACCTGCCTGCAATAATGCGAATATTAAACAAATCGGTACTATCATAAGTGCACGTACAAGTTTGACGACCGTTGCTGTATCTCCAGCATCCTCACTAAATGCATAACCTGCTGCAACTACACTACTCGTATCGTTTATCGCTGTACCGGCAAAATATCCAAAGCCTGTATCACTAAATTGTAACCAGTGACCGACTGTCGGAAAGACAAATACTGCAATAATGTTAAATAGGAAAATTGTAGCAATAGAAAATGCAATCTCTTCATCTTTCGCTTTAATTATTGGACTTACTGCTGCAATTGCTGATCCCCCACAAATTGCTGTGCCTACGCCAATTAAAGTACTTAAACGCTGATTAACACCAAATAACTTGCCCACTAAAACACCCACACTTAAAGCGGCAGCGATGCTCGTGATGATGAGTGGAAAGGATGATGCACCTAGACTCAATGCTGCTTTAAAACTAAGCGTAAATCCCATCAGAATAATGCCGTATTGAAGTAACTTCTTACCACTATACTTAATACCTTCTTCATAAGGTGCTGTATTTATTAAATTGCCTATGATTATACCAATAATAATACTGAAGATCATACTACCAACTAACGGGAAAATATAACCCAAGTATGTGGCAATCAGTGCGACCAATAGACACAAAAACACTCCTTTAACCTTCATCACATCGCCTCCACTTTCTAGTTGAGTCTATTATATCTAACATGTGATGATATCTAAAGCACGAATTCATTATACCTATTGATTACGAACGTATGTTTGTTTATAATTAAAGGATATTGCTAAAAACGAGGTTTTAAATTGAATTTATTATTATTGTTTCTCACATTAAACTTTTCATCCTTTCAAAGTGATATGCCAAAGGTACCGGCGACCTTCGATCGTGCTATTGATGGAGACACAGTTTCATTGAAAATTAATAACCGCAAAAAGACAGTCCGTCTATTACTCATTGATACGCCTGAGTCAAAAAAACCAAATACACCCGTTCAGCCATATGCTCTTGAAGCGGCACGTTATACAGAATCACTTGTAAAGACTTGCGATCTTAGTGTCCAATACGACACAAAAGGGAAGAAAGATCGATACGGGAGAGAGTTAGTCTATCTTTACTGTGGTAATACAATGATTAATGAACAGCTGGTCAGACAAGGATACGCTCGAGTCGGCTATGTGTATCAACAGAAAGATTATTTAAATCGAATGCTGGCGGCAGAACGAAAGGCCAAAGCTGAAAGTTTAAAAATATGGTCTCTTAAAGGATATGTGAACGTTGACGGAGAAGGTTTTAATTCTACTAAAGAAGAAAGACAGCAAGAGACAGATATTATGCTGAAGATTAGAGAATCACTGCATCGCATACTAGATGCAGCGATAGATGGATTAATCAAAGGAATAAAGTCCGCCTTCACATCATAAGAAAATATGTTATAATGGAATAGAAAATAATTAAATAACGCATTCTTATAAAGAGAGATTGAGGGACAGGCCCAATGATATCTCAGCAACCGGTTCGCAAGAACACGGTGCTAATTCCTGCGGAGTAATCCGACTATAAGAACCTTACAACGCTTCTTATAGGAGGCGTTGTTTTTTTATCTTCAATACAATAAAAAGGGAGCGTTAATCATGAGAAATTTAGAAGATTATAGAGCATTAAAGCAGGAACTCACAAAATGGAACAGCATTACACCAACTAGTTATGCAGCGAGCATTGCACGAACAAACAAAATAAAAGAACTGAAACGCCAACTCGGTAATGATCAGTATGATGAGGCAGATGCACGTAACGATGAATTTCTATTACGCCATGAAATCAAATCGTTACATATCGAACTCGCACGAATCGAAAAACAACTCATCGATAAGTATCAAGCACTTCACAGTATTTCCTAAGCAGAATAAAATAAGAGATAGCAGACGCTATCTCTTTTTTAATGTATAAATACATATCTTGATACTTGCCATTGATTAAGCGTACGGTAACCAATCACCCCTACACCCGTTGCATAGTTCATCTCTGAAACAAGAATCGTGCCATCTGCGTTTACTCTTTCAACAAAAGCAACATGTCCATAATATCCATCAGACGTTTGTGCAATCGCACCATAGGCCGGCGTTTTATTTACAGTATAACCGTCTTTAATCGCACCATTTGCCCAATTACGTGCATGCCACCAATAAGTAGAAATTCCTTTTCCCATGGATGCTCGTTTATTAAACACGTACCATGTACATTGTCCGTTATCATATAAATTAGAATGTGCAAATACCGGTGTAACGAAATTGGTAACTGTAGTTGAAACAGGCGCATGTGATGCTACCGGACGCACAGTAGGTGTGCTTTGTACTCCATTACCTTTAACAACTAATCTCTGATTCGGAAATATTAAATCTGATGTCAGACCATTCAATGATTTAAGTTGTGCAACGGTGATGCCATAACGATTAGCAATTAAAGATAAATACTCACCAGGCTTCACAACATGGGATGTTGCATTACTTGTCACTGCAATTGGCCTTGTTGTGGATACTGCCGTTGTCGTTGTAGTTCCAGATACTTTAAGTCTTTGCCCAGGAAAAATTAAGTATCCTGTTAAATTATTCAGACGCATAAGTTCATTTACAGATGTATTGTAACGATACGCTATCAAAGATAAGCTATCTCCAGATACTACAGTATGTATCTTCCCACCACTCTGTACTGCAGGACGATTCACTGTTTGTACAGTAGTTGGTCTTGTATTGCTTACAGATCTTGATACTTGTAATGATTGATTCGGAAAAATCAAATTTGAAGACAAGTTGTTCAGTGTCTTAAGTTGAGCAACTGATGTGTTATATTGATTGGCAATAGACCATAGTGATTCCCCAGCTTTGACTCTGTGTTCCGCTGCGTCTGCTTGGTAAGAATAAGCTGATGCGGCGGCTGTAGCTGTTATAGCAGCGAAAGTTAATTTCTTCTTCATACAAGTCCTCCGTATAATAATTGTTAAAAAATAAGATATTTATATTATTACACAAAATATATATGCATAATATTACAGTTTCCTTTCAATTTTAAAGTTTTCTCCAAAAACGAACTATTTTAGCACATATACCTATTAAAACATTTAGCTTTGAAAAACGTTGATATATCAATAATTAGATCGATTCATTAAAATAAAGCCATTATAACATTTCGACATTTTTTAAGTATCTCAATAACAATCTTTACATTTCCTTGTTACGATAAGTATTAATAATACAATATTCTGATTAAATTTTATTGTTTTACTATCATATCAATAAAACTTGTAACAATTTTGCAATATTATATATGAGGTTCATTATTTTATCATTTTCTGGCTAATTTTCGTATCTATTCGTTAACCATGATATAATTGTCTCATCATTTAAGAAAAAGGATGAATTGTATGAAGCCTACTGCACCAAAATATAATTTCCATGACATAAAAGAACTAAAATTCGGAGAAGAAATTGGTAACTCTGTATCTCATGGTGTGCCTGCCCTACTCATCTTATTTACTCTTCCTTATTTTGCGGTACAGTCATATGTACAGCACGGTAGCCTTTTTTCTTTCGGTATCAGTGTGTTTTTAATCAGCATATTCCTAATGTTTATCTCATCATCTATCTATCACTTAATGCCACCGAAGTCTGTTCATAAATTAGTGATGAGAATCATAGATCATGCGATGATCTATATCGCTATCGCCGGCACATATACACCTGTCGCATTAAATCTGGTTGGAGGGAAGCTCGGCATCACAATTATGATCACCCAGTGGGTTATTACTATTGTTGGTATCGTCTATAAGGCAACAGCAAAACATGTGAATCCAAAAATTAGCCTTGCCATGTACTTAGGAATGGGCTGGCTTGGTGTCGTACTGTTTCCATCGTTAATCAGTAAAGCAAGTTTGACTTTTATACTGCTCATCATCGCCGGTGGGTTAATGTATACGATAGGTGCATGGTTCTATGCACAGAAAAACCGTCACTACTTCCATATGATCTGGCATTTCTTTATAATCCTAGGTGCTTTATGTCATTTCATCGCTTTGCTTTATTTTATACAATAAATAAACGTGACACGAGCAAACACTCGTGTCACGCTTGTTATTCTCCGACTAGCAATCCATTATGTTTATATATTTTAAACGTCTGGATTAAAAAATTATTATGTTTATCTATTGCTTTCACTTTGAAATAACTGCCACCTGCATCTTCTTCATCATTTCCAGCAATTAAGACGACCTGTTTATCTGGATTCTCTTTTATTAAACGTGCCATATGTTCTGTTCTGACTTTTTCTATTGCGCCATCAATATTTGCAACTTGCTGTGTGCGCTGTTTTACTACAGGCGTCACACTATAATCATTAAAGTCGTAAACCTCCATTCTTTTATGTTTTTTATTATAAGAGAGATCATATACAGTGACCACTTTACTTTCAATATTATTTGTTCCATTAGATTTCATTATTCTTGATACCTTTACATGGACGTGATGCTTATTATCTTCTTCTATAGATTCAATGTTATATGATCGAATCTGATAATTATCAAACATACCTGTCTTCAGTTTATTTTTAATATACTTATCCGCTTCTGAACCCGCTTTAATATAAGGCTGAATTAATTGATATTTACGTATATTATATGCTTCCGGCATTTTCCTCATCAATTGCTTCATTGTTGACTCAGCAAGATCCTTATATGCTACTTTATAAATCTGCTTAACAGGTACACTTTCCTGTGCATTTGTCGTACTTTTTTTCACTGTCTTACTTATTTGATTGTCATCTTGACTGCATGCTGTAAGTAATAATATTATTAATGGCCATTGATACTTTATTAATTTCATAAGCATCCCCCTTTATTAGCTTTATAATATCACAATCTTCTCAACTTCTGATCTGTGACATTTATCACGCAAATATATTGTGCAACATCATATTTTTATATTAATGTATTATTTTTTCATTTTACATGTTATATTCTAATAAAATAGAAGGAGGTGCCTACGATAGAAGCATTAAAAGCCTATGAAATCTTCGATCGTTTTAATAATAAATGGAGCTGTACTATATATAGAAATTTACAGTACCAGGAGGCCCCTTCTTTTATGCGATTGCGTTGTAGTGCGCTCAACTATAATCGTATCATGGAAACAAATAATGACGAACAAACTTTACTTCGATTATTACGTTATATTACAATTTATCTCGACGAACTCCAGTTTGTGAGTCATGATACTGTGCGACTAGTAGATGTCTCTCCTTTACCTGAACAATAAAAAATTGTGAAGAATATCCAACATTCTTCACAATTTTTTATTTCATAATGCGATTAACCTCCAAAATACAGTGAACTAAATAATATAAGCAGTATAAGATCGAACACGTGTCTGAACATATTTTCTTTAAATGCATTTCTATCGAGACTATCTAGTAATCCTAATATCAATAGTGCTGCGAAAGATAATACGATTAATAAATTCAGGTTTACTTGTGTTACTAATCTTATGATAATCATAAAAATAACAGCAATATTTAATATATTATATGCTCTATTCCAAATTGTTGTAGTTGTTTTATTCAAAGGTACTTTTCCTCCTCAGTGTATATTATTTCTTCTTTCTTTTTTTCTTTTTCTGTTTAACCTGAACGACTTTACGTTCCTTTTTCTGCTGTGTCTTATGCCCATTTAAAGACCAAAGACGTGTATCAATGATCGCACGAACGATATACTCAGGTAATGTAAGATCCTCTACTTTTAAAAATCCACTATTTTCAATCTGCTGTATATGCTTCAATATGAATTCCGGTGTATCATTTGCACGTAGACCAAATATAATTGTGTCTGTGATTAATTGTGCTGTATATGTTCCTCTATATTCTTCTGTTACCATGTCATCTAACAATGTTCTCAGTGCCTCTATCGCTTCTGATGGTTCAGTAAAGTAAGGATCTTTGTAGTTCAGAAACTCCGATTCAGTAGCTGGCTCATAGTACTTCTTACCATGCGTTAAAGCTTTCATATTCAAGTTAACTTGTGCTAAATCGCGATGTTTAACACTTCTATGTTGAATTAAATCTTTATATTCAGGTAATAGGCGTGTTATTTCTTCTTTGATTGTCTGTTCATCTTTTTGAAGTCCTTTATATTTATATTGAAGTTTTGCGAGCTGCTTTAAACTTACAAATCCATATAAATTGAACGCACTATGATAGAACTCTATCAGCTGGATATCACTGTTAATATCCGGATGAGTTTCGATAAATTGCTTGAAATGTTGTTTCACATCTTTTGGAATTACGAGATGTTCATCTGCTTCAGGATAGAATAGAAATAATGTATCCGGAATATCTCGATTAAACCTCACAGTTTCATTATCACTTACTGCAAGCTCATAAAAGATGAGCTTATAATCGCTCGATAATTCTTGTAATAATCGTGTCAGTAGTTGGTCATCTTCAAAGTACGTACTTTGAATCAACTCAATAAGTTCATCTTTATTCTTTGAAGAAAATCCTTTAATATCAAAATTTCTGCAAATATCTTTAAGTTCTTCTTTAGATAATGACTCTAAATACCATGTTAAATTCTGAACATTATGTGTCATATATGCCTCCGTATAATAATCGTCTTCATTCAGACATGCAAACTTACTTAATTGTACCAAAAATAAATTCTATATAAAACTTTCTGAATCATAAGAGCAATGAGATAAAGCAATTCTATCTTAACCCATCACTTTCTTCTAACGTACAAATTGAATTATTTGTACCAAAAATCACGCAATTCAAAGGAATTATGACGAATTATTGTAGTAATTGTGAATATCCAAAAAAGCACATTATATAGTGATAATATATTAATCAAATACTATATATAGTGATAAGGAGTACGAATATGAGTGAAGTTATAGAACGTTTACAAGAAGATCTCACCCGTTTAACAAATGAAGTGAGTGACGTAATCCATGAGAATGCAAATAAAGATCCAAAGCGATTCACTACGATGCGAGATTTAACCGCAGGGACTGTCGCACGTCATATTGGATTAAGCATGTTACCTAAGCATGTCAAGGACGCTCACGTTAAAGGAGAAATCCACTTTCATGATTTAGATTATCATCCTTACCAACCTATGACAAATTGTTGTTTAATAGATGTCGGCCACATGTTACAGAACGGCTTTATTATGGGAAATGCACATGTCAATCCGCCACAATCCATTCAAACCGCTGCAGCACAGATCAGTCAGATTATTGCGAATGTTAGCAGTAGCCAATATGGCGGCTGTTCTATAGATCGTATCGATGAAGTATTGAGCAAATTTGCTCATCTTAACGCATTAAAGCACAGGCGTAACGCTGAGCAGTTCATTACGCTGCATTTGCAGGATGACTATGTTAAGAGAATGACAGAAAAAGATATATATGATGCAATGCAGTCATTAGAATATGAAATAAACACTTTATATACGAGCAATGGTCAGACTCCATTTGTAACATTTGGTTTTGGACTTGGTACAGATGTTTATGCGAGAATGATTCAGCGCGCAATTCTAAGTAATAGACTAGTAGGTTTAGGTAAAGAAAAGGTTACTGCAATATTCCCTAAACTTGTCTTCAGTATTAAAGACGGCATTAATTTCAAAGCAGGAGATCCAAATTACGATATTAAACAGCTTGCATTACAATGTTCTTCTAAGAGAATGTATCCAGACATATTGAATTACAAAGCACTTACCGATCTCATCGGCGACTTCAAAGTACCGATGGGCTGCCGCAGTTTCTTAAATCTATACGAAGAAGATGGGCAGATTGTTAATAGCGGTCGTTGTAATTTAGGTGTTGTAACGTTGAATCTTCCCAGAATCGCCCTCGAATCAAGGGATACAGAACAGTTCTTATCCATATTAAGGACACGATTAGACATCGCAAAAGATGCTTGTTTATATCGTATCCATCGCCTTAAAGATGCTACCCCTGAAAATGCACCGATACTTTATCTACACGGTGCATTCGGTAAATTACTGCGTCCAGACGATGATATTACACAACTATTCACGCAAAGACGAGCAACTATAAGTATCGGTTATATCGGACTGTATGAAGTCGGAGCGGCCTTATTCCACCCGAACTGGGAAACTGATGAGAAAGCTAAATCCTTTGTGGAGCAAGTACTAATTACGATGAAACAGTATGTAGCACAATTAACGGAGCAGTACGACGTACAATTCAGTATATATGGTACACCAAGCGAGTCACTTACACACCGCTTCTGCACTTTAGATTACGAGAAATTTGGTCCGTTAGAGCATATTACGGATAAAGGCTATTATACGAATTCCTTTCACTACGACACAAGAAAGGCCGTTACTCCATTTGAGAAACTGACATTTGAACAACGCTTTGCAAAACATTCGTTAGGTGGCTTTATACATTACTGTGAATACCCTGATTTGAAGCATAACTTAAAAGCGCTTGAAGCAGTATGGGATTATTCCTATGATAAAGTCGGTTACTTAGGAACGAACTTACCGATTGATAAATGTTTTGCGTGTGGGTTTGAAGGGGAATTCGAAGCGACTGCAGATGGCTTTATGTGTCCGCACTGCCATAATACTGATCCTGAAACGACCGATGTGATTAAGCGCACTTGCGGTTATTTAGGACAACCACTTAAACGACCGATGATTAAAGGCCGTCATAAGGAAATACAATCTCGAGTTAAACATATGTGTTCAGTATGAGCAATATCGCAAAGATTATGCCAGCATCAATGGTTGATGGTGAAGGTGTACGCGTCAGCGTATACATTTCAGGATGCAATTTTCACTGTCCAGGTTGTTACAATGCAAGTATATGGGACTTCCATAAAGGTACGCCTTGGTCAGAAGCGCTTAAACTTGAAATTATAGCATTATTAGACCACGACTATATCCAAGGTCTTTCTATTCTCGGTGGAGAACCATTGCAGAATGCTGAACTTACACACGAACTCATACGTTCAGTAAGAGAACATTTCGGACATTCTAAAGACATATGGCTCTGGTCCGGTTATATGATTGAATGGATATCACGTTCGTCTTTTGCGTTTATATTAGATGATATTGATGTCCTCATTGATGGACCCTTTGTAAAGTCTCTTTATAGACATAACTTAAAGTTTAGAGGTTCTCTTAATCAGCGAATACACGACTTAAGTAAAAAACGCACACCTTTCAAATGAATTGGAGGGTGTGCATTGTATTTATTACTACTTTCTTCTAGCAGATATAATTAGCATCATCGGTCTTCTGAGTTCATCTTTCATTTCAGGATTGGACTCAAGCATATCTTTACTAGGTTCAGGTTCATCAATGCCCTTAATAACAAAGTTGTTATCAATCAGCACACTCAAATAATGTGATAATGTACGATGGTATTTACGAACTTCTTCTCCAAGAAAATTCGTCTCACGTTCTCCTTCTTTATAGTAATTGTCTACCGGCCAATATAATTTATTCCCTTCCTCATCATATATCCACTGTTGAGAGCCTTCAGCTGTATAAACAGGATGTTCTATACTAAAAATAAATGTGCCATTAATCGTGAGCACTTCTTTTACTTGTTCAACGACATCTTTGAATGAAGGCATATAATGAATGGCAAGTGAACTCATCACTACTTCAAACTCGTGGGGCTCAAAATGCATTTCGTCCATAGACTGCTCAAGAAATGTTATTTTATCGGCATCAGGTTGTTGCCTGGCATGTTTTAACATCTTTTCAGAAACATCTATTCCTACTACTTTTGAAGCACCAGCCTCAACTGCATATTGACAATGCCAGCCATAACCACACCCTAAATCTAATACCGCTGCATCTTCTAGATTGGGTAACAATGATTTAAACGCTTCCCATTCACCGGCGGCCTCTAATCCATTTTTCGAACGTTCCATCTCACTATAGTTTTGGAATAAGGTGTCATCGTATCGTTTATCCATATTTTTCCCCTTTTATTCTTGTTTCAAGAAATCCAAAGCTTCTTTTTCAAAGTGTTCTTTTTCTTCAAACAGCATCGCATGCCCACTCTTTTCAAATGTAATAAGTTTGCTACCCGAGATATATTGATGTATCGTTTCAGCTTCATCTTGAGGAATAAGTTCATCATACTTCCCATTTAAAATCAGCGTCGGTGCTGTAATGGACTTAAAGTCTTCTACATTAAAATCAATTGTAGATAATATTACTGCATCTTCTTCCTTGTCTGTCAGTCCATTAGATGTTTCAATCATTTTCTTATAATATTTCTTAATAGCCTTAACATCATGATACATATAATCCATCAACACTTCGTTACGCTTAGAGCGTGATAATGTTCTTAGTATACTTGCATACTTGGAATGAAATTTCTGTTCTGCTTCGTAATAACTCTGTTGACCGATACTCATAACTACAAGGTGATTCACGTACTCTGGATACTTTGCAGCGATACTACCTGCAACCATTCCACCGAGGCCAAAGCCCATGAAATGTGCATTTTTAATAAACAATTTATCCAGAACTGTTAGCACATCCTCAATATAACCATCCATTGTTATCGACGTGAGTTTATCAGACAGGCCATGCCCTCTTAGGTCGATCTTTATTAATTGAAAATCTTTAAAGGCATCGTTAAATGCGTCAAACATTGACGTATTCATAAATTGGCCATGAATCATGACAAGCGGATAACCTTTCCCTCTAATTGTATAGTGTATTGCAACATCGTTATTTGTTAATGCAAGCTCCATAAAACACCTCGTTATCTTATAATCTTCGCAAATTCATGTACATCTGATGATTCATCATAATTATAATTTTCAGTGTACTCTACTGTCTTTATTGTACAGTTATTTTTAATTGTAACATTATCTCCACGTACAAGTTCTGCAACAACATTTTCTAGCGTCACGACCGAACCATCGATTGCTCTTACTGATAATCTCGAATCTTTGTCTTTAAGTAGTAACATTTCACGTTCTGCTTTCACTTGTACTTCCTCGCCATTTAAATAACGGATATTACTGACCTCACTGACAATAATCTCCGCCGCTTGCACTGTCAGATCATTATCGAGCTGTAATGAGCCTGTTGACCTAAAACGTTCCGAGTTTATTGGTCCACGTGCAACCACTACCCCTGTTGAATCGAATTTTTCACTTCTCAGTCCACCTTCAGTCTGTAGACGCCCTTTATTATGAATAGATGCGGATATTGTATCACGATTCACTCTAAGCTCTGCATCTTTATCGATTGTCAGCTGCTCTGTTTCAAGGGTATCTTCTATATTCAATGTACCAGAAACACGAATAAATGGTGCATTGACTTTTCCTTGTACAGTGAGGGTTCCTGTTTCATGTATCATTATTTCATTTGCTTCAATGCTCGAAGTTACAGTTACAGGAGCACTTACTTCTATCTTCTCAAATATTCCACCTTCTACGCTTGCAGGTTCGTTCCAATTGATCATTGTCATGTAATCGTCTCCTCGTCTAAAATATTTAATATTTCTATCATTGTATGTGTTTTCATTTCTTTAGTATTTATCAGTCGTATTCCTGTACCGACTGCATCCACAATTTCATCACCTGTTACAAATAATGTATCTTGAGGGCGTGTGTCTAATGAACGACACATCTCAATCAACTGTGTTTCACCAATCGTATTTTCTTCTGTAATGATTGTATGCGTAATATAATTTTCTATACCCAGAACATCGATAATATAACGCTCATGCTCATACTCACCGGTGGCAATCACTCCAATTTTATAACCTCTATTTTGCAGTCTGGTCACGGTTTCTTTCATATTATTAGTTTCTGAAGCGAATTTAGGGAAATTTAACGTATAATCCTGCATAAGCTCACGTGTTTCAATGTATGTAATACCAAACTTATCAATAACAGCCTGATACACACGCTTAACCGGAACTGCACCTTCTTTATCATATGTTATAAAGTAGTTGATAAAATCCTGCTTTTGCACTTCAATAAAGTAAGTTCTGTAATATTCATACTGTGCATCTAAAAAACGCTCAAGTGATAACTTCCTATCTAACAATACTGATTCCATATCAAATATTATAGCCTTAACCATATTATCCCTCCGTTAGCAGTATTATACCCTATCTGATACACTGTTATCATATAAAAAGGAGGGAGAAACGATGTGGACAAAAAGAAAATTAATTGGAAAGCAAGATTATAAGGTCTTTAAAGTCATGACCGCTCAATTTAGCTATTACTCAAATACTGCTGAATTCTATCAAATTGAGGCACCACATTGGATTAATATTATCGCACGATGTAAAGATGATATCATTATGATTCATCAGTATAGAATCGGTATCGAAGATTACAGTTTAGAGTTACCCGGAGGAATTATAGAAGAACAAGATATTATCACAGCCGGAATGCGCGAGCTTGAAGAAGAAACAGGTTATACAGGTACGCCTGAAATTATTGGCACGATGCACCCTAATCCAGCACTTTTTACAAATCATCTCTATACGTTATATGTGAAGGATGCATATTATATAGCGACAAATAAGCTAGAAACATTTGAAGATATCACTGTATATCATGTGCCCTTATCAGAAATACACAGAAAAATAGCGCATGGTGAAATTACCAATGCGCTGACACTTGCGAGTTTAATGCAATTAATCTCGAGATATCCTCATTTGTTTGACTGTAGTAATGAATAATAAAGGCAATCCAATGAGACACATCATGATACTCACTGGAATTTGTACAGGAGGCACGATAACTTTTCCCAGGAAATCTCCAAGTAATATAAGTATAGTGCCAAGTAAGGCTGTCGTATGCATTTTACTTAAGAAATTTCCACGCATAAAGAAACGCACAAATGGTGGAATAACCATTCCGACGAATCCAATAATACCTGTGAAACTAATCAAAATTGCTGTTGTAATACTTGCAATCGTTAATAATAAATACATAAAACGCGTGGCTTCTAATCCTAATACATGTGCATGCTCCTGCCCTAGTGACAATAATTCTAACGGTTTATGGTAATAATAAAGTAATAGTATCCCTATGATACTGACAGGGAGTACAATGATCACTTCATTCAAAGATACATTATCAAGAGTGCCAAAAAGATAATTCATAATATCCCTAGTTTTATCAGGAACAAAAAGTATAAGCATATACAGTACACTAGAACAGAACAGATTAATGAACATTCCAGTTAGCACAACCCATACCGACTGATGACTTACTTTAATCATCATGCTAAGCAGTATTACAACGAGCAACGTGATTAAACTTATCACGATTCCACTGACCGCAATCATCACAAGCGACAGTCCTGTAATTACACCAAATGCACTACCAAGACTGGCACCACTTGCAATACCAAGGGAAAAGCTGTCCGCAAGATTATTCCTTAATATAATCTGAAAAGTTAAACCACTTAACGACAAAACAGTACCTGCAACAATTCCCATAATGACACGCGGGATTCGTACTTCCAATAATATAGACCGATTAAGTGGATCCGTTAAATCTAGCCATCCATTATCAAAGAACAAATGACCACAAATGATGCATAATATGATACAAAACAAATGTTTATTGTGCATCTTCTATCGTTTCAGCAAGTTCCTTTAATCCTTGTGCGATACGTGGACCCGGCCTTGAAATTTCATCCTCATGGATCGTGTATACAGCACCATGCTTCACTGCATTCACATTGCTGAATCCCCCACGTTTTTCTACTGAAGCTTTATATGCTTCATCCGATAAGTCACTTGTTGCAATGATGACATCAGGATTCCGTTTAATAATGGCCTCTGAATTTACTGGCTGCCATCCATTGATATCATGGAAGACATTGACACTACCGAGCTGGTGAATCATGTCATCGAACAACGTCCCTTTACCACCTGTATAAATCTCAGGCGCCGGAGACACTTCTACTAATACCTTTTTATCAGCCAGTTTGTTGTGATACTCAGCAATCACTTGTTTTATATCTTCTTTAATTTTCGCTTCAAGTTGATTCGCTTCTTTTTCTTTATGTATAGCTTTACCGATCTGATCGATACTGGTATACATTTCATCGAAGTTTTGAGCATCTTTTACCGTTACCACCGTAATTCCTTTATCACTTAGACGCTTTAAGACCTTTTCTTGAGAGGTCATCGATTCATGTGCAAAGATTATCGTCGGTTTTGCTTTTAACAACGCCTCGTAGTTCAACTGCATCGCATCAAATTTTTCAAGGTTTTTAACTTCTTTGGGATAGTCGTCAACGGTTGACACACCGACCATTTCTTCTTCCATACCCAGTGCATAAAGGATCTCAGTATTACTCGGCATCAATGAAATAATACGTTCTTCCTTTACTTTGTTTGTTTGTCCGTTGCATCCCGTTAATACGCATAAAGTTATCAATAGAATAATTATTCTTTTCATTTTAGGCTCCTCGTAATAAAAGGGTGGGACAACTAAATGTTCCACCCTTCATATTTAATAGGAATTACATCTTCTCTGGACTAGACACACCCACTAATGTCAATGCATTCTGTAATGTAATTCTAACTGCTTCAATCATTGCTACATGTGCACTTGATTTTTCAATATCATCTGTTAATACTTTTTCAGCATTATAGAACTTATGGAAATGTGCTGCAAGATCCTGTATATAATTTGTAATGCGGTGTGGTGCACGGTGTTCTGCAGCTTGCTCAATAACACTTTCAAAGTCTGCGACACGCTTTAATAATTCAAATGCTTTTTCATTTGTAATTAAAGCATAGTTCGCGTCTCGACTTGGTGTGATACCTGTTTCTTTCGCCTGACGTAACATCGAGCATATTCTCGCATGTGCATATTGTGCATAGTAAACTGGATTGTCACTAGATTCACTTTTCGCAAGTTCCATGTCGAAATCAAAGTGTGAGTCTGGACTTCTCATCGTTAAGAAATAACGTGCTGCATCAATTCCCACTTCGTCCATAATATCACGAAGGGTAATTGCATTCCCTGTACGTTTACTCATCTTCACTTCCTGGCCATCTTGTAATAGACGTACCATCTGCATGACTTGAATTTCAAGACGTTTTGAATCAACACCAAATGTTTCAAGTGATGCTTTTAATCGATTAATATAACCATGGTGATCCGCACCGAATAAATTAATTAACGTATCATAGCCTCGTTCAATCTTATCATAGTGATAGGCGATGTCCGGTAAGAAGTACGTATAAGAACCATCTTTCTTAATCAGTACACGATCTTTGTCATCGCCGAACTCCGTCGTACGTAACCAAGTTGCACCGTCTTCTTCAAAGATATAACCGTGTTGTCTCATCTGTTCTAACGCTTTATCGATTTCTTTATTCTCATACAACGATGTTTCACTGAACCAGTTATCGAAATGTACATTAAATTCCGTTAAATCTTTCTTTAACTTCTCCATTTCGTAATCTAATCCAAGTTTACGGAATGCTTTAATACGTTCAGCTTCCTCAACATCTTTATATTCAGGATGCTTCTCTGCTAGATCTTTACCGATTTCGATAATATCTTTACCATGATAACCGTCAGCCGGTAACGCTTTGTCTTCACCTAACGCTTGTAAAAATCTAGCTTCAATTGAATATGCCAAGTTTTCAATTTGTTTTCCAGCATCGTTAATGTAGTATTCACGTAACACATCATATCCTGCAGCAGATAACACATTACATAACGTATCTCCTACAGCTGCGTTACGCGCATGTCCGATGTGGAGGCTACCTGTAGGATTCGCAGATACATATTCCACTAAGATGCGTTCATCCTTCGGCTCACCTTTTCCAAAATCTTCTTTTTTCGTTAATGCTTCTGTAATAATTCCTGTTAAATACGCATTATCCATGTAGAAGTTAATAAATCCAGGCCCTGCAATATCGATCTTTGATACGTCTGCTTTTTGAACATCTAAGTTGTCGACAATGGCTTGTGCAATCTCTCTTGGATTACGCTTTGCGAGTTTTGTTAATACCATCGCAATATTTGTTGCGTAGTCTCCGTTTTTTGTATCTTTTGGATTTTCAATTTTTATTTCAGGCACTTCTGTTACAAGTTCCGCTTTTAATATGGCTTGCTTTATTTCTTCAATTAACGTTTCCTTCTGCTTTTGTACGATATTCATCATGCTCTCTCCTTATATGTCAGTTCATAAGAATATGTTCCTATGACCGTGTTGTTTGTTGTGATTGAATATTGTATATAGATATGGCCAGATGTGCCTTCTCTTTTTATAACGAGCTGATTTGTCGTTATATCCATAACAGCTTTCTGATTTGCCATATGATAAATATTCTGCGTTGTTTCTGTAGGTACAAATAAGAAATCCATCGATAATTCGCCGATACGCCGAATCCGGATACGATTCTCCTCTAATTTTACACGAACGCTTGTTGCAATATTATCAAGCTTCTCTGTATACGTAATATATGAATGCTGCTTGTCGATCAGTTGTCCAACTGTGTTAACTTCAAACATTTCAGTCTCTTCTTCAGTCTTAATACTTTGCAATACATGAATATCAATGTCCATACTGTTCACCACTCTTTTAGTATAGCTTATATTATATAAAAAATTAAAGAAAGCAGGTATAAAAATACCTGCTTTCTTTAGTGTCCTAGCTATTTTTATAGCTATTCATATCTTACTTCTCTTAAGCAAAAAAAACAACCGTTAAATCAGAAGTTCATAATTGTCATAATTTTGACAAATTTTACTCTGCAAGTATCGTTTTTAATGCATCATCAGACAATTCCCACATACGTGCATCATGTTGCATTAAAAATTCTTTTAATACACGACGACTGTCTGCATCAATATGTTCGAGGATATAGTGGTGTTTCATCGATTTATCCATCATATTCACATGTTCTGCCATCACTTTATAGCCACGCTTACGCACTTTGTTCACCGCCATATAGCATGCTGTGACGCCTGCATAATATGGTCCTCGTTCACCACGTTCAGTTGTCACCCATACGAGCCAGTATTCCTGTTGATCTGGACCTTCTGTTTCAGATTTATCACTGACCCATTTCACGCGTTTTTCAACTTCACTTCTTGCATGCATCGCTCCGATATCTATAAAGGCATGCTGCTCTTTAATATCAATAAATACAGGTGCCACGTTATCAAGACTTATTGCACCGATATTAGTGCCTTTATGTCCATCTAATGGATCATTCTTTATAATGTTAAACTGAAAATCTGCCATATTTTTCACCTCTAATTTAATTCATTGAGTAAGTTAATAATGGATCCTTTTAATTCTGGATCTCGAATATTAAGTATAAGCTCTTTCGGATAATAAAGCTTATAATCCTTTCTATCTAACCCGGTAATACTATTAATAATAACAGATTGCATACTGATTTCCTTAATTTTGTTATTGCGTGTTAGCAGATGGATTGGTTTTCGTTTATTAATGCCTGGTCGGTTGTAATCATAGGGTAAGTCACTGAAAGCATCAAATACTAAATAGTATTCAGAGTCAATTCCTGCTTTTTCAAACAAATCAGTCAGCTCTGCAATGGTAATCTGGCTACCGTCAAATGGTAAGTACTTAAAGAGATCACGATTAACAAAACGGCGAGACAAATCACTCAGTATCGCATCTTCTTCATCAATCCACTCCTGAAGATAATAGTTAATCAACATCTCATCTAACTTCAAATAATGTGTAACATCAACATCCTTCGAGTTAAAGAACGGTACTAAATATTTTGGCGGCTCTTTAAACTTATATCCTTCGTCATACAGTAGCTTGGCACGCTTAAAAACGCGATTAAGTAGTACTTCTCCACCTCGACTTACCGGATGAAAGTAGACCTGCCAGTACATCTGGTAACGGCTCATCAAATAATCTTCTACAGCGTGCATACCACTTTCTTTAATCACAACTTCATCTTCTGTCGGACGCATCAGCCTTAACACACGTTCCATATCGAAACTACCATAGCTTACCCCTGTATAATATGCATCGCGCTGAAGGTAATCCATTCTATCTGCATCAATTTGAGATGAAATCATAGATATGACAAGCTTATTTGCATGTGTCTTATTAATTACATCCGCCACTTCTTTAGGGAAGTCAGAATGCACTCTAGATAACACTTCATTGACTTCAGTAAGTCCAAGAATGATTTTTTGCGTATACGCTTCATGATCAGTGTCGAATATTTTCTCAAAGCAATGTGAGAATGGTCCATGTCCTAAATCATGCAGTAATGCAGCACACAGTGCTAACGGACGATCTTCCTCATTCCATGCAGAGCGTCCCATAAAGATTTCATCAATCATGCGACGTACAATTTCATAGACACCTAATGAATGATTAAAGCGAGAATGCTCCGCAGAATGAAATGCCAGATAGAGCGTTCCAAGCTGCTTTATGCGACGCAATCTCTGAAATTCTTTTGTTTTAATTAAATCCCAGATAATCTGATCGCGGACATGTATGTAGCGATGTACGGGATCTTTAAAAACTTTTTCTTCAGGCATTTTCTTAAACTGGTAGCTCATAGGGTCCTCCTAAACATTCTTATCAACTTCATCTTATCATAGAATGTTGATATCTATAATTTTTAAGAATTATTATAATATTTTAAGAAATATTCAATGTTTCTTAATGGGTCCCTATTTACAAAAAAATAGCCCAATAAAAAACTCTGCATATGCAGAGCTTTTTTATTGGACTTCTATCTTTACTTCGCCTACTGTCTCATAGACCGCTTTATAAATCCCTTTTTCAAGACGCTTTGGCAAAATAAATGTTCCAGATGAGACAAACATTCCTGGTGTAAGTTTTCTGTCGTATTCAGCAATCGCTTCAACGAGCCATTTCACACTTTCTGCTGGATGTCCTAATACTTCAGACGAACGCCCTTCAGCAATCACTTCATCATTTAAATATAGTGTTCCTTTTATATCTTTAATGTCATCATAACTGCAAACCTTACCTTCACCAAAGACAACGGCTCCGCTCACGGCGCTATCAGTAACAATTTCGGCTACGCTCATATTTGGAAACCAATTCGTATAACGCGCATCCGGAAGTTCAATTCCTGGTGCTATAACACATTTCCTCATGATATCAGATACACTATCTCCTTGCTCTAATGTTCCTTTCACAATAAACACGAGTTCAAGTTCTAGTAATCCTTCATTGAATTCACCTAGAGCGACACGTTCCGATAATATCGTTTTATCTGTCATCGCACCATATAATGGACTATCACTATTAAACATACGCTGTGTCTCTTCGCTCGTAAGAGAAACTTTATAGCCTTTTAACGTTTCTGTTTGCTCTTTTAATTTCAAAACCTCATGCTGTACATCATATGCTGTTGCTAGAGACATCGTTTCAGGAACAATATGTTCTTCTAGCACCTTTCTTTGCTGATATGCATCAAACAATGGTTCAACATATTGATTGCTACTCATAAAAACACTCCCTATAATGTCTTTTTAAGCAGACCAGATAATACTTTCTCACCAAGAATGTCTTCTTCATACTCACGTACAAGCTCGAACCCTTCTCTATAATAAAACTTCGTTGCACGTTCATTGTCCAGTGCAACCTCAACAAAGACTGCATCATACGTGTCGAAATAAGACAGACCATTATGCAGGAGTGCCCTACCGATCGCATGACGCTGATGCTCTGGCAAGACATAGATAGCAGATAAATTCAGAGCTTTTCCGTAGATGAAATTTGCGAATCCTACGATTTCTCCATCTACTTCCGCTACTAAAAATAGTGTCTCTTTAATTCTCTTTTCTAGTCTTGAAGTGCTGAACGATGCTTCTAAAAATTGAACACTTGTGCTCGCTGTCATTATATTCTTATATGTATCGTGCCATGCTTTTGTGACCACATTTTTGATTTGAACAATATCATCTTGTGCTGCTTTACGAATACTTACCATTTCCATTCTCTCCTACTTCAGTTTAAAAAATTAATATCTTTTAATTATACCATTTAATTATCAGAATTGCACGACAACTTAATTGAACTGTGTTCGCTTTAAAGCTGGAGTCCCTATTGTTGTCGCACACTTAATAAACGTTAAATAGTTCAACTGTTTCATCGGAGAGAGATGTTTAATATAGATATAATGATATTCTAGATATGGTCTTGATCCTCGCGCTAATTTATAATCTTTGGCACCTGCACTGTTATTAATAGCATATCCATTACGCTTAGCAAATTCATATAACAATCCACTCGTTATAAAATAGAGGTGTTTAATGGATTGATTCATACCAAAATAAGCTGGAAATAATGTGTTCCCCGCTTCCTGTACAGCCATAAACGATACGATGCGCTCTTCATCCTTTAAGACAAACCACTGCAAATTCGTAGACTCATACATAAACTTAAAGAATTCAGCTGTATAGTGTGGATTAAAATGAGAATACTTATCTAAATATACTTGTTCATATAATGGAACTAATTGCGCAAAGTCATCATCTTCAAGCGTCATCGTAAATGTTAATCCACTCTTATTAAATTTCTTAATATCTTTCTTTAAATCTTTACGTTCGTTCTTATTGTGCTGTTCATTGCTATCATATATGTATACTGCTCGAGATATAAGACGTTCGTAACCCGCGTTATTAAGCAATTTCATTTCATGCTTATGAAATTTATCATTTAATGTACGGAAGCAGATGGCATGCTTTGGATAACGCTCTGATAGCAGCTTTGTAATCAACTCAATTTGGTCAAATTCACACCCTTCATACATTGTTGTCGACATAAAAGAAGGGAATACCGTTACTGTTTTTTCACATGCTGGATTCAGCACAAAGCGCCCGACTGTAAGCATTGCATTCGTTACAGGTTTTAAATATGCAGGCAGGTTCATACGGTTTGTTTCGCTTACCATTTCATCAATATACTGACCCCTAAACGAATGAATCCACGATTGATTCATTCCGCCGTCTTTAATGCTGAACGGGATAAGCTGTCCATTCAATATCATAACTTCTACACGGGCATGCACATTCCTGATGCCACGCGTAATACCTTCCATCATATAACGTAAATATTCACGCTCTTTAATGCCAATAACAATCTGTTCAAATGGTATCTCTGTATAAGTGCTATAGAATGTCATACACAATCCTCTATTTCTTTGTCATAAGGTCATCGTTCCACTCAATATCATAAGTCGTAATCGTATTCACAGTCGTCTTCAGTGACTTCGCTGTTAACCACCACTGCGCACCACTGATAAGCTGCTCAAAGAATATCCCTTTTTCACTCGGATGCCAGAATATATCCTTGCCGTACTTCAAACGTTCTAAGTTATGTTTCTTAGGTCGCATAATGAAGTTATAGAGGGATACGAATATTAGCTGACGCGCTTCATATTTCGGTGTGCACGACTTTAACTCCCATACTTCAGGTTGCATAAATAAGGCACCATTAGTTGCACGCGGGTTACACTCAATAAAGTAATATTCACCGGTTGTATCACAATGAATCACATCAAATGCGATTTGATATGACCAGTTTAAATTGCGAATAACGCTTTCGATAATTTCCTGTAGTGTCTCATTTTTCTGCGAATGAAAGTGTGTTGAACAATTGTAACTATCATGTGTGTTCGATAAATATAACGATGTACTTAAACTTCTTCCTTCATACGCAAAGCTATAAGAACACCATTCTGTCCCTTTAATTAATGTCTGAATCATAAACGGAAATTCGATTAATCGCTGATTCTCTAACTCCATACGTGATAATTTACGTACGGATTGTCCGAAGCGTCCATATGGCTGCTTAACAATATATTCATTTCCCGGGTAATCATTCATAAACTCTGTTAAATCCTGATGATTCATAATATATTCTGTATCCGGGACTTTAAATCCCATCGCATCGATTAACTTTGTAAAGTTATATTTATTATGTACTGAAAGCATCTTCTGAATTTCTTCAACATAAATAGGTGCATTAATTTGTGATTTCATATAAGAAAGATAGAACGACTCTTCATTCAATGGTATAACAAGATCAATGTGATATGTGTCGATAATATCATTAATATCCTGAATATAGAGTTCTGTAGAAAATCGTGGAGAAGTGGTTATTATAAATTGCTCAATAAACTTTGACTTCTTAATACTTACTTTCTTCGTAGAGTCCGATAGGTAAACCTTTCTACCAAGCGCGACCTGCTGTTGCACTACTTCATACGAAATTGGTGCACGAGCACCAGTAATCAATATATTCACGAAATCTTCCACCTTTCATGTATGACACTTTATATTTATCGTAACAGAGAGATATTAAACACGTGTTAATTTGCATTAAAGAAATATGTGGAATATTAAGCTGTATATTTAAAAGTATAAAAAAGCACAGAAAATATCATTCATTTTCTGTGCTTTAGTACATCTAACCTTTATTTAATTTCGCTTTTAGCTTCGCGTTCTGCTCATCCAGTCTGCGTTTACGTTCGGCATTACGCTCCGCTAAACGTGCCTCTTCTTCTGGATCACGTTTTTGAGAAAGACGTTTCTTCACTTTCTCCATCAGCTCATCTTCAGTAAGTGCTGCAAGCGGGCGATTATTCACAAATGCAAAAGTTTTCTTACGTCCTGGTCCGCAGTAAGACTGGCATGCAATTTCCACTTCAGCATCTGGATCTAACTTTTCTAATTTTGGTAACAACGTTCTTAAACACACACCTTGGCAGTCATCACATACCTGAAACTTATTACGCATTTATGTCACCCTTCCTGATTTATCTTCAATTTACTATTACGTTCAATCATGCGCTCGAAATATATATTATACAATGTCCACATGTCGTTTGTCATCTCATTATTTGAAAGTGTAGCACCAAGTGCTTTCATCGCAAACAATAATTTAAACAGCACTTCTTCAACAGACAACTTTGTCTCGAGCAATTCTTCAAGACTGGCCATGCATGATGGATCAATATCCGGATAATGAAACTTCGTCTCTTGCCCGTTCAATGCAATGTCATAAAACTGACGCATCAGCTCGGCACGCTCGCCGCCACTGCCCTCAATACACAAATAAATCTGGACTGCGATACCACCTTTAACGCGACGTTGCGATATGCCTGCAAACTTCTTGCCATCAATGCTTAAGTCATAACTCCCCGGACAATACGAGCGCGTAATTTCTTTCGCTTCAATACGTTTACCGTACGACGCAAACATCTCCTGCACAAGCTCATACATATATTCATAACCTGCATCAATCGAGAAGCTGATATCCCCTTTAAATATAAGAGAAATATTCAGCACACCTGCATCAAGCACAACACCTAACCCACCGGAATTACGCACAATCGCACCATATCCTTGATTATTCAAGTATTCTATTCCTTCAGCTAAGTACGGTAATCTCGCATCATGAATGCCAAGTATAACGACATGATTATGTACCCACGTTCTCACTACAGAATCATTACCTTGACCCACTAAATGACAGTACATATCATCAAAACTAAAGGACTGCATCGGCTGCAGTCCTGTCGTATGATCAACATATTGCCATTTTCCTTCGAAAATGGAACCTGTCATTATAGTGATTGTGCTGCAGTAATGATGGATAATGATACTACATCTTCAGTAGAACATCCGCGTGATAAATCATTTACTGGTGCATTTAATCCTTGTAAGATTGGTCCAACTGCGTCGAATCCACCTAAACGTTGTGCAATTTTGTAACCGATGTTACCCGCTTCTAATGAAGGGAATACGAATACATTTGCATCACCTTGAATTGGAGACTCAGGTGCTTTCTTCGCTGCAACTGAAGGAACAAACGCTGCATCAAACTGGAATTCACCATCAATTACGACACCTTGTAAATCGCTTTCTGAAGCTAACTTCTCCTGTGCTAATTTCGTTGCTTCTGTTACTTTCTCAGTTTCAGGTGTTTTTGCTGAACCTTTCGTTGAGAAGCTTAACATTGCAACTTTCGGTTCCATACCGAATTGTTTTGCAGTCTTCGCTGATTCAATCGCAATCTCGGCTAATGCTTGTGAATCTAATTGAGGGTTAATTGCACAGTCACCCATAACGTACTGTTCTTCTCCACGCATCATGAAGAATACACCTGATGTACGAGATACGCCTGGCTTCGTCTTAATAATTTGTAATGCAGGACGTACAGTATCCGCTGTAGAATGTGCTGCACCTGATACTAAGCCAGCTGCATGACCAGCATATACTAACATCGTACCAAAATAGTTCGGATCCTTTAACATTTCAGTCGCTTGTTCTTCTGTCGCTTTACCTTTACGGCGCTCTACAAACTTCGCAATTAAGTCTTCACGTAATTCGCTCGTAGCCGGGTCCATTATTTCAATACCATCAATCGCAACACCTAACTTTGTAGCAAGTGCTTCGATTTCAGCTTTATCACCTAGAACGATAGGTGCAACTTTATCACCTTTATGTAACTCAACTGCAGCTTGTAATACTCTCTCATCGTTACCTTCAGGTAGTACAATCTTCACATTCTTCCCTGAAAGTTTCTCGTTTAATACTTCTAACAAATTAGCCATAATAGCCTCCCGAATGAATTAAATTATTTCCGTACTTATTATAAACCTAATTGCATTATTTTTCACGTCATCAATTTGTAGATTATAAGAAATTACTTATACCATTATATATGTTAGAATAAACATGATTAAATTTAAGGAGAGATGGATAATGAATGAAGCAGCAAAGACATTAGACGGATGGTATAGTTTACATCTATTCTATGCAATCGATTTTACAAGCCTTAAAATTTTAGAACAAAGCGAAAGAACTGCGATGGTTGAAGAGTTTAAAGCGTTTATCAACACTTTAGAAGACAACCATAGTGCAAAGGAAGGTTCATATGCGTTATACAACATTACAGGACAGAAAGCTGACTTAATGCTCTGGGTTTTACGCCCTGAAATGAAAGACTTAACAGCACTTGAAAACAAATTCAACAAACTTGCAATTAGAGATTTCTTAATCCCTACATATTCATACGTTTCAGTAATTGAGTTAAGCAACTACTTAGCGGGTGACTCAAATGAAGACCCATATGAAAACCCACATATTAAAGCAAGATTATACCCTGAATTACCACGCTCTGAATATGTATGTTTCTATCCAATGGATAAACGTCGTCAAGGTGAAGACAATTGGTATATGTTAGATATGGATCACCGCAAAGGACTTATGCGTTCACACGGCATGATCGGTCGTGGCTATGCAGGCATCGTTAAACAATTTATCACAGGATCTGTAGGATTCGACGATTATGAATGGGGTGTTACACTCTTCTCAGACGATGTATTACAATTTAAGAAACTTGTATACGAAATGAGATTCGACGAAGTATCAGCACGTTACGGTGAGTTTGGCGGCTTCTACGTCGGAAACATTCTTACAGTAAATGACCTTCAAGATTTATTTGCATTATAAAAATAATGCGTGTGTCAAAAGACACACGCATTATTTTTATTTATAAGCTTTCTCTACTTCTTCAATTTGTTTCACAATCGTTACTGCACCACCGCTTGAGAAGTACCATAAGTATGGATCTACTTCTACGACTTTATTATCTTTAATTGCGTTAACGTTTTTAATAACATCATTTGATAACGCTTGTTCAGCTGAAGACTTACCACCTACAGCTACTCCACGGTCCATCGCAAAGATAATATCCGGATTCTTCTTGTTGATATATTCAAAGTTAATTACTTGTCCGTGACCTTTTGCTGTAATATTTTCATCCGTTTCTTTCACGCCTAATACATCATGAATAAACCCGAAACGTCCGCCTTTACCGAATACAGAAAGTTCACCTTCATTTGCTAACACGAACAATCCTTTTTTATCTGATTTCTCAGTCATTGCTTTAACTTCTTTGATTTTTTTATCTATGTCTGCAATAAGCTTTTCAGTTTCTTTCTCTTTACCGAAGATTTTGCCGATATTTTCAGTATTCACTTTAATACTATCGATATAGTTCTTATCATCTGCACCAACATATACAATTTGTGCTTTCGGTGCTGCTTTTTTCATTTCATCCATTACCTTCTGGTTAGCCTGACGACCTGAGATTAAGATAAGGTCTGGTTGCATTTCAGCTAATTTTTCAAAGTTTGGTTCTTTTAGGCTTCCTAAGTTTGCATATTTATCATCTTTATATTCTTTTAAGAATTCAGGTAAGCTACGGTTCCCTTCACCTTTTGGCATACCTTTTACGTTTTTATCCGCGCCAATTTCCTTTAATGTTGTAAGTGTTCCGTAATCAAATACTGCAACGCTTTTTGGGTTTTTAATTACTTCCACAGTTTCAGATACTTCTTTTGCGTCACTACCGTCTTCTTTTTCACCCATTAACTTATATTTATTATCGATTTTTACTGTTTCAGCTTTGCCATTTGAACCACTTGATGTTTTGTCATCTGTTTTAGAAGTATCCTTCGTTCCTCCACATGCTGCTAATACTAAAATTAATGATAATGTGATAACTAATCCAATAATACGTTTCATTTTCCAGTCTCCTTAGTGTAATGTATTTCCCCCGTTTTATCGCTGCCCCATAGTAGTAATAACCCGGCAACACTCCTTTCGATGATTTAAGTTTATACCGCCTGAACTTCTTCTATAAATTCATCTACCGTCATACTTTCATCATCGAAGTATACACAAATTTGCTGTCCGAATATGCACTCGATATTAATGTCCATATCGTATACAGTCTTCAAGTTTTCTGTTGTGATACATTCGTTTTTCGTTCCATCCAGCAGTACTTCACCGTCTTTCAGGGCGATAATGTAATCTGCGTAACATGATGCGAAGTTAATGTCGTGTATTACGATTACAATCGTTTTTCCTTTTTCGCGTACTAAACGACGTAATAGCTGCATCATTTGTACCGAATGTTTCATATCAAGATTATTTAGTGGTTCATCAAGGAAGATATAGTCTGTATCTTGTGCTAATGTCATCGCAATATATGCGCGTTGTCTTTGTCCACCTGATAATTCATCAAGAAATCTTGTTTCAAAAGATTCTAACTCTAAATAGTCGATTGCTTCGTTAACGATACGTTCGTCTTCTTTCGTGAGACGTCCTTTTGAATATGGAAATCGTCCGAAGTTTACAAGATCACGTACTGTTATCTTTAAATTCGTATGGTTACTTTGTTTCAATACTGCAAGCTGCATCGCGATATCATCGCTTTTCATCTTACTGATTTCTTGATTATTTAACTGCACTGTCCCTTTATCAAAATCAGACAGTCTCGTAATGGCTGATAACAATGTACTCTTACCAGCACCGTTTGGGCCGATAATCGCTGTGATTGCACCTTTCTTAATTTCCGTTGATACGTCTTTTAATATTGTTTTATTACCGATATTTTTATACAAATTGTTAACTTTAATCATGAGCGCCCTCCTTGAATAATAAGTATATGAAGTAAATCCCTCCGATAAAGTTGATAAGTATCGTAATCTCTGTCGTTCCATCGAAGAAATATTGATTGATCATTTGGCCAAGTAACAATGTAATTGCGGATACTGCAATTACAGAAATGATTAAATATTGGTGTTTAAATGTCTGCATGAGCTGATAAGTTACGTTACATACGATAATACCTAAAAACGTAATCGGTCCAACGAGTGCTGTTGAAATGCTGACTAGTATTGCAATTACAAGCAGCATGTTACGTGTAAGCCTGTCGACATTTACACCAAGATTGGTTGCATGGGTCTTTCCGAGGCTTAACACATCTAATTCATATGATTTCTTGTAAATATATATCAGTAATATGATGATGAGTGCACAGCTGATAATTAATAGTTTCTCATTCACTGTATTAAAGCTCGCAAACAATTTATCCTGTAACAGCAAGAAGTCATCTGGATTCATAACCATATGCATAAAGCTTGATAAGCTTGAAAAACATGTCCCCATTACAATACCAAAAAGTAGTACAAAGTATACGGACGTATTCTTCTTAAATACGAGGTTGAATAAACCTAATGTAAAACCAATCATTAATATTACAGAGACGAAGAAGTTCGTATATACGTTAAACACGGCATCTCCCATCTTCCCGAACAAGAAGATAATAATCGTCTGAATAAATAAGTACACAGCGTCTAACCCAATGACTGAAGGAGTTAATAAATGATTCTCAGTAATCGACTGGAATACGAGTGATGATACACCAATTGCTGCACCTACAAGTAATATCGCTGCAAGTTTTCTTAATCTTGAAGGGAGAACGTAATCAAGAATTGC
The DNA here is from genome assembly GCF_058188655.1 of Macrococcus sp. CoH-51_TC_04. NCBI lineage: Bacteria > Bacillati > Bacillota > Bacilli > Caryophanales > Staphylococcaceae > Macrococcus > Macrococcus sp. CoH-51_TC_04. Next base: position 26,767 of record NZ_JBVGOY010000006.1, on the reverse strand, counting down.
AAAATTCAACTGAATCAGCACAAACCCTGTCATAAGGAGCAGCATTACAATAATGAGTGCACTCGCCTTTTTCATTTGGCTAGACATATGACTTCCTCCTTTTCAGAAGAATCGCCATGAAGATAACACTTCCTACGATCCCGAGTGTGAGACCAATCGGAATCTCATAAGGAAAGATAATTAATCGACTGAATATATCTGCTACCATAACAAGAATTGCACCAAACAGTGCTGTATATGGTAAAGCTTTATTCATATGATCGCCGACAAACAGTCCGACGATATTCGGAATAATCAATCCTAAAAATGGTAATACACCGACTGTTACAACTACTGTCGCCGAAACGATTGCAGCAATAACAACTCCTAAATTCATCATCTTCGCGTAAGATATACCTAAGTTTTTACTGAAGGACTCCCCCATTCCGACGATGGTAAAGTGATGCGCAAAGAGGTAAATCAGCACTACCATAGGAATAATAACAAATAATACTTCATAGCGTCCTTTCGTAATCATCGAGAAGTTTCCCACAAAGAAGTTAGAAATACTTTGCATAGCATTGAAACGTAGTGCCATAAACGTCGCTAAACTTGAAACGATGTTACCGAGCATGAGCCCTACAAGGGGAATAAAGATAGCATCTTTAAACTTGATACGATTGACAATCCACATAAACATCATCGTACCGATAATCGCTGAAACAATACTGAATGATAATTTAACAAGTAGTGGTGCTTGTGCAAAGAATATCATTGCGATGAGTACACCAAACTTCGCAAAATCCATCGTCCCCGCTGTTGTTGGTGACACGAATTTATTACGTGTGAGCTGCTGCATCAACAAACCCGCCACACTTAGTGCTACACCGGCTAATATAATAGCAAATGTTCTCGGCAATCGACTGTTCAACAAAATATTCTTTTGATTCTCATCCAAGTTTAGTAAATTTGATGGGCTCAAATCTACAACACCAATAAACATTGAAATTATAGACAAAACCAGCAACAGTAATGTGGTGTAAATTATTTTCATGAACAAAAGCTCCTGTCATCATTGATAATAGTTATCAATGAGAAAAATTCTCAATTACAATATTATCAAAAATCTGAAATAAATCAATACGTATTATAAAAAAATACTTTATTGAATTACTATTCTTTATATTCTGATTTCATGATATATTGATAAAAACTATAAAAAGAGGTGGCGTTATGAATAAACATCATGGAGAACAAGCACTCGAAAAAACGATAGGATTCTGGACTGCTATAACGATAGTTATCGGAACGATTATTGGTTCTGGCGTGTTCGTTAAACCTTCCGTAGTGCTCAATCATGCAGGTACAAGTGATCTTGCAATCTGGGCCTGGGTTGTCGGAGGTGTATTAACTTTAGCAGCAGGTCTGACTATTTCAGAAGTAGGCGCACAAATACCAAAAACCGGAGGATTGTATGCTTATATTAGAGATATTTATGGTCCCTTCTGGGGATTTTTAACAGGTTGGATGCAGACGGTCATCTATGGCCCCGCAATTATCGCTTCACTTTCATTATTCTTCGGCATACTCGTAACGAACTTTTTTGGAATCGATCCAGCCCTAGGTATATGGATTGGTGTCGCAGCATTTACTTTTCTTGTCATTCTTAATATTCTTGGTACAAATGCTGGTGGTGCGATGCAGACCTTTACTACAATCTGTAAACTGATTCCTGTATTCGCTATTATTATCTTCGGTTTGTTGTGGGGTAAAGAAGGTGTATTCGGACATAACGTGACAAGCTTAATTGAGAATAAAGGAGAAGTTAATTTCGGTCGTGCCGTACTAGCTACGTTATTTGCATACGATGGATGGATTCTACTGACAAACTTAACAGGTGAAATGAAAAATGCAAAGCGCAATCTGCCACTTGCGATGCTTATAGGACTAAGCGTTGTTACATTCGCATATGTACTCATCAATATCGCTGTCTTTAAAGTCATCCCTGCTGAAACGCTTGTTGGACTAGGAAACACTTCATCTGCGGAAGCCGCTAAAATATTATTCGGTGACCTCGGTTCTAAATTTGTTAATATCGGCGTTATTATCTCGATATTCGGTTGCTTGAACGGAAAAATTATGACTTTCCCTCGTATTCCATTTGCAATGGCTGATGATAACTTATTGCCCTTCGCGAAATTTATCAGCTATGTAAGCCCTAAATTTAAAACACCCATCGGTGCAATGATTACAATGTATGTTGTAAGTATGATTCTACTTTTACTTACAATCGTAATTCCTGAAGTCGTGAACGCCGACTACTTATCTGAAGTATGTATATTCGTAATTTATATCTTCTATATCGCTAGCTTTATCGGACTGTTTATATTACGCAAACAAAATAAAGGACAAAAACGCGATTATTCAGTACCGTTATATCCAATCGTCCCTATCGTTGCGATGGGTGGAGGTCTATTTATTATCATCAGTACATTAATGAGTGATTTCACCGGTTCAATGCTCGGTGTACTTTTCGTAGTCATCGGAATTCCATTTTATTTCATGTTGCGCAAAAAACATGTTTAATATACGCAATAACGGTTATATAACTACTAATACATTACAGAAATGAGGATATACTATGAAACGTTTAGTTCGACTAATCATTAAATTAAGTCCCATCCTAATTCCAATCGTAAAAAAACAATTAGAGAAACGTTCGCACCAACAAAATACAACACGTAAATAAACAAAAGCAGCTAAAGTTTTAGCTGCTTTTGTTTATTTCCTTATCTAAAATTAGGTGATCTAATGTCTCTTTAGACATTGCTTTAAGTTTACGAAAACGAATCATAAAGAATATAATCCCTATTATTAACCAAACTGCTAATGCAATATAACTAGGTAGTTTAAGTGATGCCGGAGACCCCGGAAAGAGTAATAAAATAAGGAACGTGGCGCTCACAATTACTCCAAGTAACGCCATCCATTTATATTTCAGGTCATAGTGTAGTGTATTACGTTGTCCAAAAAGACGATAAGCACTTAAGCATGTCACTAAATACGCAATAGACACTCCTGTAGAACTCATATCGACAATCCACGTCAACGCTGTTCTACCTAGCCATGGAGAACAAAGCGCCAGTAATGTAATGAATGCTATTGCTATGTATGGTGTATTGTATTTTGGATGAATACGGCTAAATATTCTCGGCATTACACCCGAACGCCCCATCGAAAACAACAATCTGCTTGAACTCATCAGAAATCCATTCAATCCAGTAAATATCCCCATCAGTATTGCAACTGATAGTATTCCTACACCAATGTATCCAAATGCATACTGGATAACTGATCCTGTAACAAATAAATCTCCGCCTAATACAGATGCATCTTTAACTGTCCAGCCCGTCAATAAAATCATTGCTACGTATGTAAATGCACTTGCAGATAAACTAAAAACAATTAATTTAAATGTTTTGCTAGGCGCAAAATTAAATTCTTCTGCAGTTTGAGGAATATTATCAAATCCCACAAAAGCCCAAGGTGCGACTGCTAAGATCATAAGTATCGATTGTAAAGCTCCCATGTTTTCGTTGAAAATTGGTGATAAATATCCAAATGAAAAATCCTTTGTAAACATTGAACTAATAAATAGCATGATTACTACGACTGCTAATATGACACAAAATACGTATTGTAAGTTTCCTGAAAAACTTGCTCCTTTAACACTTATCCATCCAAATATAATAAGTATTACTGAAGATAATATAATCTCTGTAACATATACATCCCATCCGGCGACCGTATATAATTTACCTCTTGTCATAAGTCCCGGGAATAAGAATTTAAAGATTAAACTAAACGCTGATGCATTTAATGCGACAATGCATATATATCCAAAAGTTAAGAACCAGCTTGAAAAAAATGCAATGTATTTTCCGAATCCTAAGTAACCAAATGCAAATGCACCCCCTGATACCGGAAATTTCTCAACTAAAGCACCATAACTTACTGCAATGACAATCATAAGTAATGCGCCAAGGAGTATGCCGATTGTAGCACCTATTGGGCCAGCGCTTTTTATCCAGTCACCTGGTAAAATAAATGCACCCCCTCCTATACTTGAACCATATGCTATAGCCCATACAAATTTTTCAGAAAGATTCTTCTCAAGCTCCTTACGTACAGGTTTTTGCGGTTTTTTAATAATTTCCCCTCTCATAAAATCACCTCAGAAATGCTTTACCCTAATCTATCTATTCCATAACATGTAAATTCCTACTTATACTTTTCTGAAGACTTATATAAAAAAGCATCCCTTAACATAAAATATAGTTTAAGGGATGCTCGTCAAAATTTTCTTTATGATAAGCCTAATATTTAATTGCTGCAATCATCAGCATAACCCAGCTTGCAATAAACAGGACACCACCAATTGGAGTAATCGCACCAAGCACTTTAATTTGCGTTAATGCCAATAGATAAAGTGACCCACTAAAAAGTACAATACCTATCGTCATCAACCATCCTGCTGTATTTAAGTTCATCTTCGTAGTACCATTTAAAATTGCAATCGCAATAATACCAAGCGCATGATACATTTGATACGCCGTCGCTTTATCCCATATATCCATGTACTTCTCACTTAACTTACCCTCTAAACCATGTGCACCGAATGCACCAAGTGCCACTGCTAACATTGCGTTAAATGCACCTATAATCAAGAATAATTTCATGTTAATGCCCTCCTATTTATTAAAAATCAAAGATTGAATCTCCATTACCAAAACCATCATCTGTTTTTATCTTACTATCATTCGATACAACTTTAGCACCCATCATCTTCAGTTCTTCTGGTGAAACCGCTTCGTGCGGTCCAGTTTGTTTTACTGGTGGTGATTCTGCAGGCATATATGCAGGTTTAGGTATCGATTTCGTTTCGCTTTGTCCGATATTTGCCATCATTTCTATCGCATAGAGATGTTTATTAAATTCTACAACAGTTGAAGCGCGTTTAAGCGCTTCAACTTCTTCGGACAATTTCTGAATGAGTTTATCGTTCACTGAACATCCTCCCTTCCCCAATCTATGGGCGTCTTATTGTGTGCAACTAAATATTCATTCGTCTGACTATATGGTTTTGATCCAAAGAATCCTCTATAGGCACTCAATGGACTTGGATGGACACTTTTAATGACTTTATGTTTCGTCTTATCAATTAAAGGCTCAAGTTTCTGTGCTGGTTTACCCCATAGTATGAAGACCACGTTTTCTCTATATTGCGAAACAGCTTTTATAATTTCAGTTGTAAACTGCTCCCACCCAATACCTTTATGCGAATGTGCCTGACCACCTAAAACAGTCAATACATTATTCAATAATAACACACCTTCATATGCCCATCCTGTCAATTCACCTGTATGTCTTCGAATGTTTAAATCGTTTTCCAGCTCCTGATACATGTTACGTAATGATGGCGGAAGTTTTGTTCCATTCATTACAGAAAAGGCCAAGCCATGTGCCTGATTTGCACCATGATAAGGATCTTGACCTATAATCACAACTTTAACGTCATTAAATGGCGTAAACTTAAACGCATTATATATATTCTCACGTGCTGGATATACTGTCTGTGTTGCATATGCTTTTTCTAATATTTCATCCATTTCATCAAAGTTATATTTCTCTTTAATTCCATGAAAAATCTGCTCCCATTCCATACTATCCACCTCATATATATTATAAATATATCATTTTGAATTAAACGTATTCATGATATGATATTAACAAACAAACAAGAATAGGGGAAATGAAAATGAGCTTAAAAAAGATTTTAACAATTGCCGGATCTGATACAAGTGCTGGAGCTGGTATGCAAGCTGACTTAAAAACTTTCCAGGAATATAACACATACGGTATGGTGGCATTAACCGCTGTAGTCGCAATGGATCCAGAAACTTGGGGCCATGATGTTACACCACTGCCAATTGAATTATTAGATAAACAAATTAAAACTGCATTATCTATCGGCCCTGATGCCATTAAAACAGGTATGTTAGGAACTGAAGAAATCATCCAGCGTGCGGCCAAAGCTTTTGAAGATTCTGATGCTGCGTATTTCGTAGTGGACCCTGTTATGGTATGCAAAGGGGAAGATGAAGTGCTTAATCCTGGCAACACGGATGCTATGATTAAATATTTATTACCACTTGCTACAATTGTGACACCGAACTTGTTCGAAGCAGGTCAATTATCTGGTTTAGGTAAACTAACAACAATCGAACAAATGAAAGAAGCTGCTGAAATCATTCATCAACGTGGTGCAAAACACGTTATTATCAAAGGTGGAAAAGCTTTAGAATCTGATAAAGCATTAGATTTATATTACGATGGTGATAATTATACATTACTGACAACTGATAAATTCCAATCATCATATAATCACGGTGCAGGTTGTACATTTGCCGCTGCTACAACAGCAAACTTAGCATTAGGTAAATCTCCACGTGAAGCGGTAATTGCTGCTAAAGGATTTGTCGCATCAGCAATTAAACACGGATGGAAAATGAACGAATTTGTAGGACCAGTACAGCATGGTGCTTACAATAACGTTGAGAAGATTGAAGTAACAACTAAAGAAGTGTAAAAAAAAGATTGTGACATGAGTAATATTATGAAAAGATGGCAGGAAATGTTCTTTGTTTCCAGTCATCTTTTTTGATTTAACTCGTGCCTGAGCGTGGAACGCCGTTAGTTCGAGCGTACCGCATTATAAGTACGGATATCGCTCAGTTTTTTTATGTCTTTTTTTCTTATACAAGCTCAAAAGGTATAATTTTTACAATTTATTTAGTAAAATAGTTTAGTATAAACTTTGAGGAGTAATGAAAATGGAATTAATCGACAAACAACAAGTACAGGAGCTATTGAATCAATTTCAAGAGAAACCTGTCTATTTACATGTAGAAACAACGAATGGTGCTTATGCAAGTCACTTTGATCAAAAAGTGTTCAATGCAGGTACATTCTTACGTAATATTCAAGTATCATATATTCAAGGGATTATTACTGGCGGCGGAAAAGAACCTTTCCGTGTCGGTTTGAAATTAAATAGTGGCTGGATTTATGTACAAGGTTTAACACACTTTGAAATTGACGAAGAAGGCCGTTTCTTAATGGCTGGTTTAAACTATCAAGGTCAGCTTGCCGCAGCTCTTGAAATAAGCGAAACGCCATTTGAGGTTTAAGGGGGAAATGATGATGGAACAAGAAAGACAAGTGCTCGTAATCTTCCCTCATCCGGATGATGAAGCATTCGGTGTATCAGGTACGATTATGAAACATATAGATGCAGGCACGCCAGTTACTTATGCATGCTTAACGCTAGGGCAAATGGGGAGAAACCTAGGGAATCCGCCATTTGCAACCCGTGAATCATTACCAAAGATTCGTGAGAAAGAATTAGAAGAAGCTTGTCGCGTAATGGGAATTACCGACTTACGCAAAATGGGTTACCGTGATAAGACATTAGAATTTGAATTATTAGATGACTTAGTCGACATGGTGACAGGATTAATCAATGAATTAAATCCTTCAAAAATCATTTCGTTCTATCCAGGTTACTCTGTACATCCAGACCACGAAGCCACAGCAGATGCAGTAGTTGAAGCGGTGCGTCGTATGGAGGGTGAAAAGCCTAAATTACAATTAGTCGCTTTTAGTAATGATACTGTTGAGAATATCGGAGAACCAAATGTTGAATATGATATTACGGGATATGAAGAAAGAAAGATGAATGTATTAGGTGCACATGCATCGCAAACAGGACCAATGCTAGAAAATTTAGCGGCAAATACACAAGAAGCAGAAGCGGCACAAGATATGTGGCTTCGAAAAGAACGCTTCTACGAATACGAAGTTTAATTAGGAGAATGAGATGGATCAATATAATTTAAATACACGTGAAGGTCGATGGAAACATTTCGGTTCGGTAGATCCTATTAAAGGGAGTAAACCTACTGAGAAAGAAAAGATGACAGACCTGCAAAGTTCGAAAAAAGATTTTTTATTTGAAATCGATCATGTAGGTATTAAAAATTTAACATATCCCGTCCGACTGGATGGTTATCAAACAGCAGGAACATTTAGCCTATCCACGCATTTAGCTAAAGATGAAAAAGGCATTAACATGAGCCGTATTTTAGAATCAGTTGAAGCCCATTATGATAATGGTTTATCGCTTGATTTCGATACATTAAAAACAGTATTAATTACTTTACAGACAGTAATGCATCAAAAAGATGCGACTGTTGATGTAGATGCAAAATGGTTCTTTGACCGTTTCAGTCCAGTAACAAACCTACGTGCAATCGGACATGCTGATACACGTTTTTCTATGACAGTTGAAGGTGATACGACAGTTAATAAATCGTTAACATTGACTGCAATGGTAACAACACTTTGCCCGTGCTCTAAAGAAATCAGCGAATACTCTGCTCATAACCAACGCGGTATCGTGACAGTTAAAGCTGACTTTGCACCAGAAGGTGAATTACCAGCAAACTTCAAAGAACGCATCTTAGAAGCGATGGAAGTCAACGCTAGTTCAATGCTATACCCAATATTAAAACGTACAGATGAAAAATCAGTAACGGAACGTGCATATGAAAACCCACGTTTTGTCGAAGATTTATTACGATTAATTGCAGCTGATTTAGTAGAACTTGATTTCGTTACAGGTTTTACAATTGAATGTCGCAATGAAGAATCTATTCATCAGCATGATGCCTTTGCACGTCTGACGTATAATAAATAATATGCTCACTGAAAAAGAAAAGATGCTACAAGGTGCTATATATAATCCCTCTGACGCACAACTTGCGCACGATAGAATGAATGCAAAGCTTATGACACGTCGTTACAATAATCTGCCAGAAGATGAAGTAAATGCTCGCTGTCAGCTCATTAAAGAAATCTTCGGAACCACGGGCGAGCACATTCATGTCGAAGCAAATATACGTGTTGATTATGGCTATAATATTCACGTAGGTGAAAACTTTTATTCAAATCATGATTTAACGATTTTAGATGGCGCGTCAGTTACAATTGGCGATAACTGTATGATAGCGCCAGGTGTGCATATCTATACAGCCACTCATCCGATTGATCCTATTCAACGTAATAGCGGTTTAGAGTATGCAAAGTCTGTTGTGATTGGTGATAATTGCTGGATTGGTGGACACAGTATCATTAATCCAGGTGTAAAGATAGGTAATAATGTCGTTATTGCGAGCGGTGCAGTTGTAACAAAAGACATACCAGATAATGCTGTCGTTGCAGGCATTCCTGCAACAGTAATCAGGCAAATAAAATAAGCAGCCAGACGGCTGCTTATTTTATTTCTCCATTCATAACTTGCATAATTGCGCGTCCTACACCGCTTTCTTCATTGTCCCCGGCCATGTATTTAGCAACCTGCTTAACTTCCTCTGCTCCATTAGACATAGCGAATGAATATTTAGCACGTTCTAACATTGAAACATCATTTAAGTTATCACCAATGGCCATCACTTCATCCATCGTAATATTCAGTTTTTCACATATGGATTCCAATGCAATTCCTTTTTGTGCATTAGTATGCGTAATTTCTATATTCCCTCTTGATGATGATGATATTGCTAAACTATTATATTCAGCAAGTTCAGCCTTTGCTGCATCTATCTTTGACAAATCACTAGAAAACGCCAGGAATTTCAGAACAACCTCACCCTCACGTTTATATATTTCTTCATAACTATCGACTTCTTTTAAAGAGCCGTTATCTATACGCTTTTGTATTGATTTACGAATCTTTTCAACATCTGGAGTATGCCCCATTTTCTCCGCAATATCTATGTAAATTTCAAGATCCTTCTCTTTATCTTCAGTATAGATACGTGCACTCGTATATACCTGATAGTATAGATGATGTTTTTTAAGAGTTTCTGTGATGAGCCTAATCTGTTCATCACTAATCTTAGAAGTGTATATTATATTGAAGGCTTCATCGCGTACTTCTGCCCCATTCAGACAAATAAAAGGGACTTTAAGTCCAGTTGGTTTCACAGGCGTATTTGCTTCATAGAATGCGCGTCCCGTCGCAATAGCCACAGTGACACCTTTCGATTGTGCATATTTAATCGCTTGAATATTTTCTTCTGAGATTTCATGCGCACTATTCAATAATGTACCATCCATATCTGTTGCGATTAGTCTAATCATCATTTCATCTCCTATTATTAATACATACAGTGTATCAAATTCAGTGACTTTTATCTAAAGATGTTACTCTTTTAGTTTCTTATTCTTCTCGAGTAATTTATTATTTCTAAGTGTTTTAAAGAAATCTTTAAGCAATAGACTGCATTCTTCATGTTTGATACCTGCAATTACTGTTGCCTGATGATTGAATCGTGATTCATGCAACAAGTTCATGAGCGATCCACTGCAACCACCTTTTGCATCATGAGCACCGTATACGACAGTCGGAATCCTACTCATTACAATTGCTCCGCTACACATTACACAAGGTTCAAGTGTCACATACAATACACATTCCTCTAAACGCCATGAGCCAATATTTTTACTTGCTTCATTTATCGCAACAACTTCTGCATGCATCAGTGGATTTTGTAACGATTCTCGTAAATTATGGCCACGGCCAATAACTTCCCCATGCTTTACAACGATTGCTCCAATAGGTACTTCATTGATTTTATATGCTTTTTTTGCTTCATCAATCGCCATCTGCATAAAGATTTCATGATTCATTTCTTCATCCGCCTTATTTATTTTATGGTACAATACAAATACTATTTTATTTTAACATTCGAGGAGAGAAATATGGCACCTTTATTTATAGCAATAGAAGGACCGATCGGTGTCGGCAAAAGTTCACTGACTAAGAAGCTATCATCCACTTTAAATTTAACCCCCATCTATGAAATCGTTGAAGAAAATCCTTTCTTATCTGACTTTTATGAAAATATCGATAAGTGGAGCTTTCAGACAGAAATGTTTTTCCTATGCAACAGATATAAGGTTTTAACAGAATTATCAAATGATATATCTGTAGTTAGCGATTATCATATTCTTAAAAATAAAGTATTCGCAAACAACACTTTAAATGATAAAGAATATAAGATGTTCGAAGAAATTTACGATATATTGACGCGAGAAGTTCGCAGACCTGACGTTACTGTGTTCTTAACAGCAGATCTAGATGTACTTAAACAACGCATTCAGCTACGTAATCGCGACTTTGAATCTCATATCGAAGATGATTATTTATTAAAGTTAACCGAGGATTATAGACGTGTATATGAATCAATGAAACATGATCATCAGACGATACTTATCGATACAAGCGATACAGACTTTGTAAATAATGCAGCAGATTATGAGTATATCGTACAACAAATAAAAGATATTATAGGAGCTTAATATGTATACAATCCCTAATGATGCAATCATCACTATTGCAGGTACTGTCGGAGTCGGAAAAAGTTCGTTAACAAAAGCACTGGCTGAGAAGCTAAACTTCAGAACTTCTTTTGAAAAAGTAGATAACAATCCTTACTTAGAAAAATTCTACAATGATTTTGATCGCTGGAGCTTTCATTTACAAATCTATTTTCTTGCAGAACGTTTTAAAGAACAAAAACGTATGTTTGAATATGGCGGCGGTTTTATACAGGATCGCTCCATCTATGAAGATGTAGATATCTTTGCTAAGATGCATGAAGAAGGCGGCACGATGACGAAAGAAGACTTCGCAACTTATTATCAGTTATACGAAGCAATGGTAATGACGCCATACTTCCCGCAACCCGACTGTTTAATCTTCTTAGAAAGCGATTATGAAGATGTGATTAATCGTATCGCGGAACGTGGTCGTCAAATGGAAATAGAAACAGATGAAACTTATTGGCGTGCATTATATACGCGTTATGTCGAATGGATTGAGAACTTCAATGCATGCCCTGTCGTAAGAATTAATATCAATGAATATGATGTATATGGAGATATCGATTCACTTGATCCAGTGATTGAGAAGATTGCTAAAGTAATCCACACACATCGTGCAATGCATAAAAGATAAATATTAAAAATGGTACGGTAAAACATTACCGCACCATTTTTATATTGGTTTATAACCCTAACCTATCAACAATCTCAGCCACACTATTTAATACTATATCCGCATTTCGCAAATCTTGTGCATCACCAGAGCCTGATAATACGCCTACTATTTTTCTGACTTCAGCATTCTGACCAAGTTCAACATCCATCTCAGTATCTCCTACCATCATCGTATCCTCTTTTTCAACATTTAACTCATCCATTATAAGCTGCACCAACTCTTTTTGTGGTTTATGATAATCTGATGAATCACTCGTAATAATCTTATCGAAATATTCACGAATACCATATTTATCTATGAATAAATCCATCGATGCATTGTCATCTGCTGATACGATAGCAAGAAGGTAACCTTTATCATGTAGAGATTTCAATGTTTCCTCGACACCTTCAATAATTTCGATGTCTTCCACTTCATTGTCAGACGTTGCATGTTCAATCTTTTTAAGTAACCAGCTGGCCATCGCATCACCATTCGGAAGCTTTTCTAAACTGGATACGATTGCCTTTGTTGTTTGTGCACCAAGCAATTTATCAACTTGATCATCGACAATACCGAATGCGTCTTTTATTTCAGATTTTGGCACATGAATATCTGTACGCACTGAAAATTCATTGATCAAATCATCAGCTAACTTCACCACCGGATGTCCTAATTTCATTAATGTCCCATCTTTATCAAAAATGATTAATTTCGTCATAATTTTTGTCTACTCCCTAACTTCACTTTTATTATTTTATAACCTTTTCACGCAAAAATATCTCACTCTAACTTGAGCGAGATATTTTATTTATTTGATTTCTAAAGTTAAGTCCCCTGCTTTCACATGATTAAAACGTCGTGCAACACCGTAGTGTAATACATACGTTACGACAAGCGGTAGAAAGACGCCTGCAATCATAAACTGCGTAAATGCGACAATGCCTTGATCATTTAAAATTTGCATCGGTGCGATGAAGCCGCATAAACCGATACCACCAATTTCATAGGGTACGCCCAGCTTAAACCACAGAATTGCAACTGGACCACTGATTGCAGATGCTACGAGAGGCGCAATCGTAATTTTAGGGTTGTTTACAATGTTCGGGAACTGAACCTTAGGCGTACACACGAGTTGCGCTAAGAAGCCACCTAGATCATTATCCTTTAGCCCCATCGCTGTGTATCCGACGAATTGTGCTGAGATACCGACGAGTGCTGCCGCAGAAGATGCTGGATCAAGTTGTAAGACAATAACCAGTGCTGCTGACGATGCTGGGGTCATTACGATAACTGCAAATACGAGCGCGATCACTACAGACGAGATGAGTGGTTGTCCTTCTACAGATTGAGCGATTGATTTCGAAATAACAACTAATGCAGGTTCCACAACGCGTGCTAGATAATAACCTACTAAACTACCAGCAAGCACTGCAGATACTGGCACTGCCATCATATCGAGAATGGTCTTTCCGGTTACTTTCTTACCGACATAAGTTGCTACGATTGCACCGATAATTGCTCCGATAGGTAGTCCTGTCTGGATTGTAAAAGCTCCATCTACTTCTTTCAGTGCATTACCACCGATTGTTGCAGCAACCATAGCAGAAACTAATGTAATTCCATTTGCGCCTAAACTATAAGCGATAGCTCCTCCTAGTGCCGGTGCTAAAATTAACATCGAAATCGTACCGAAAAGAACTAATAAATCAATATGCAATAAACCTCCAATTGACTTCAATAACATTCCTACCCCGAGCGCTACAAAGATTCCTGCCGAGATACCTTGTGCTCCCTTTTCGAATCGATCTTTAAAATAGTCTTTTCTACTCATCTCATGTTCCATAATCATCCACTCCTATTTTTAGTTTTTACATAATATGACCTTCTTTATCGTTACAAATATGAATATCCATAGTTGAACCACTCCTTAATAATTATTCTGCTGATACACACCATCCAAACGGATCTTCTTTCGAACCACTTTGAATACTAGTATAAGCACTATATAGTTCTTCAGTAATCTTACCTGTATTGCCATCACCAATCGTCAATACATCATCTTTATATTTAATCTCGCCAACCGGTGAGATAACGACTGCTGTTCCTGCACCGAATACTTCTGTTAAACTACCATTCTTTGCATTATCCACAACCTCCTGGATACTAATGCGGCGCTCTTCCACTTCGTACCCTAGATGCTCTGCAAGCTCTAAAATAGATTTTCGTGTAATCCCCGGTAATATACTGCCATTCAGTTCAGGTGTAACGAGTTTATTGTTGATAACAAAGAAAATATTCATACTTCCTACTTCTTCAATATAAGCCTGTTCTACACCATCTAGCCACAACACTTGATCATAGCCTAATTTTTCAGCTCTAGACTGTGCAATTAAACTTGCAGCATAGTTTCCTGCTGCTTTAGCAAATCCCACACCACCTCTAACAGCTCTAACATATTCATCTTCAACATAGATTTTCGTTGGCGTTAATTGCCCACCACCATAATATGCACCGACTGGAGATAAAAGAATCAGAAATTTATAGCTGATCGCTGGTCGTACACCTAGGAAAGGTTCATTCGCAAATACAATCGGTCTAATGTATAAAGATTGACCTGCACCACTTGGAATCCAATCTTTCTCGAGTTCAACAAGCTGTTTGAGCGCTTGTACCATTTCTTCAACATCTATCTGGGGTATTTCTAAACGCTCACATGATTGATTCATTCGTTTAAAATTTTGATCAGGTCGAAATAACTGAACACCGTGTTGCGTCTTGTAAGCTTTCAGCCCTTCAAATACTGCCTGACCATAATGAAGCACTTGTGAAGCAGGGCTCATGGAGATTTCTTGATAAGGGATAATTTTTTTGTTATGCCAACCTTCTTCATTTGAGTAATCCATTGAAAACATATAATCTGTAAAAAACTTACCAAATCCTAAGTTTTCAGGATTAGGTTTTTGCTGTTTGTGCATTCGTTCTTCCACTTCAAATACTACTACCATTTCATCCAATCCCTTCAAAATTTATTATTAATGTCACTTAGTATAGCAACTCCAAATTCCTTTTTCAATAAGTTTTTAGAAAATTCTAATTCTTATATACAATTAAAACGCTTTCATTATGCTATTAAAAAAATCCAAAGAGATGGGTAGCTGATACTACTCATTTCTTTGGATTTTTATAAGATTCATCAATTATTTATTTTCTTTTAATTTAATTGCATTTAACATTTCCTTCGTCATTGCATCTAAATCAAACTTAGGATCAAATCCCCACTGTTTCTTTGCTTCTGTTGCATCAATTGAGTCTGGCCAGCTTTGTGCAATACCTTCACGCACTGGATCTACATCATAATCAAGTTCGAAGTCTGGCACTAATTTACGAATGCTTGCAGCAATCATTTCCGGATCAACACTCATTGCAGTTACATTAAAAGCATTACGGTCTTTTAGGTTTTTAGAAGGTGCCTCCATTAACTTAATAATTGCATCAATCGCATCATCCATAAACATCATATCCATGAAAGTACCACTGTTTATGTATGAAGTATATTTACCTTCACGAATTGCTTTGAAGTAAATCTCTACTGCATAATCCGTTGTACCACCACCCGGTTCTTTGACATGTGAGATAAGTCCCGGGAAACGTACGCCACGCGTATCCACATTAAAGCGGTGGAAGTAATAGTCACATAATAACTCACCAGAAACTTTATTTACACCGTACATTGTTGTAGGACGTTGAACTGTAACTTGTGGTGTGTTGTCAGCTGGTGTACTTGGTCCAAATGCACCAATCGAAGACGGTGTAAAGAATTGCATATTATATTTACGTGCAACTTCCAAAGCGTTAAGTAAGCCGCCCATATTTAAGTTCCACGCAAATACCGGATCCTTTTCAGCTGTTGCGGATAAGAGTGCTGCCATATGCATAATCGTGTCAGCATTAAAGTCTGAAGCTAATTTATCCATGCGCTCAGCATCCGTTACATCTAGTTCTTCAAATGGCCCTTCTAATACTTTAGCACCTGCTTCAGGATGACGTAAATCAGTAGCTAATACATTATCCACCCCATAGATTTCTCTTAATTTTAATGTTAATTCTGTACCAATTTGACCCAAAGCACCCGTAATCATAATCTTTTCCATTTCATTCTCCCCTTATACAACTGTATTCCCGAAACGAACAAATAATTAATATATTGACTATTACCCCCTAGATTCTATATTAAAAACGCTTACATGTCCACCATAAGAATACATTTATTTATCTTTTTACATGAACATATATAAAAAAGCTGGAGGTGCACTCCAGCCAATAAACTATTTAATAATGTTTAATTCTTTCCCTACTCGCTCATAGATTGCTAACGCTTCTTCAAGCATTTCTTTCGTATGTGCTGCTGTCGGCATGTTACGTACACGCCCTGTTCCACGTGGCACTGTTGGGAAGACGATAGATTTTGCATATACGCCTTCTTCCATTAAACGTCTAGAGAATTCTTGAGTTGTCTTCTCATCACCGATAATACATGGTGTGATGGGTGTTTCAGAATGACCGATATCAAAGCCTAATTTTTCTAACCCTGCTTTTAAGTAGTCTCCATTTTCCCATAATTTATCATGTAATTCTGTAGATTCCATAAGTATTGTTACTGCTTCCGTAATTGCACGTGTATCAGCTGGTGCTAGAGAAGTAGAGAATAAGAATGGTCGTGAAGCCACTTTTAACCAGTCGATTAAATCTTTAGTTCCTGCTACATATCCACCTACGACGCCGATTGCTTTAGATAATGTCCCGATTTGGAAGTCAATCTTATCTTGAAGACCAAAGTGCTTAACTGTTCCTGCCCCTTTACCCATAACACCTGATCCATGTGCATCATCTACATACGTAATTAATCCAAATTCTTCAGCAATTTCTACGATTTCAGGGAGTTTTGCAACATCTCCATCCATTGAGAAAACACCATCAGTAATATACATCACTTTATTGTATAAACCAGACTCAACCGCTTCTTTTGCTTTTATACGTAAATCAGCCATATCCGAGTGATTAACACGAATAACTTTCGCTTTTGACAAACGACAACCATCAATGATTGAAGCGTGGTTTAATTCATCAGAAAGAATTGCATCATTTTTGTCCATTACTGCGCTAATAGCAGCCATGTTACAGTTGAAACCAGATTGATATGCAATCGCAGCTTCTGTCCCTTTGAACTCTGCTAATTTCTCTTCTAATTGCACATGTAAGTCTAAAGTACCATTAATCGTACGAACTGCCCCCGCACCTACGCCATGAGAATCTACCGCTTCTTTTGCAACTTTCTTTAAACGCTCATGTGTTGCTAACCCTAAATAGTTATTAGAAGATAGGTTGATAAGTTCTTTACCATCAATCTTAATTTTAGCACCATTTGGTCCTTGTACTACATTAATTTCATTGTATAAACCATTGTCCTTTAGTTCGTCTAAACGCTCCGTTAAGAACGATTGTAAAGCTTTAGTCATAAATTGACACCCCTTTTCATTTTCACTATCATCATAACACAACTATTTTAGGAGTTCTAATGAACGCACTATTGAAATTTTGGTGTTAAGAAGTTTAAATATTCTAAACTTTTTGATACACTAGAAATATTAAATTTTTTTAAAGTAAGGAGCGTTGAAATGGACATTGAACAATTAATCGCTAATGATTTTGATAAGATGGTGGAGATCAGAAGATATCTTCATCAACATCCTGAAATTAGTTTTCATGAAGAAAAGACATACGCATACATATTAAATTCTTTAACGCATCTCAAACATTTCAAAATTAGAGAACATGTGGGTGGTAAAGGTATTGTAGCAAACATATCAAATGGTGAAGGACCATCTATCGCTCTACGTGCGGACTTTGATGCACTGCCGATACAAGACCAGAAAGATGTAGATTATCGTTCTAAAAATGATGGCGTTATGCATGCTTGTGGACATGACGGACATACTTCAATTTTACTCTCTGTTGCAAGACTTCTAAATTCAACTTATGAATTAATAACAGGTTCGGTCACGCTAATTTTTCAATTTGCTGAAGAAGTCGCCCCAGGTGGTGCACATGATATGGTGAATGATGGAGCACTAGCCGGTGTTGATAAAGTTTATGGTAATCATCTATGGTCTCCTTATGAACAGGGTGCTATCTATTCAAGAAATGGTGCGCTAATGGCTAGCCCAGATACATTTCATATTACTGTGCAAGGAAAGGGAGGTCATGGAGCTCACCCCAATACAACAGTAGACGCCATTGTTGTTCTAGCCGAACTCATTATCAATTTGCAGACAATCGTTTCACGTAATGTGGCCCCCACTGAACAAGCTGTCCTGACAATAGGTAAAGTCGTCGCAGGCGATACTTTTAACGTCATCAGTGATAGCGCTTATTGTACAGGTACAGTACGGACTTTTAATCCTGAAGTTAAGGCACTGATTAAGAAAGCGATGGACAGAGAGATTAAAGGCATTACTGCAGCTAAAGGAGCAACGTACACATTCAATTATATCGATGGCTATCCTGCTGTTATTAATGACACGCAATCTGTAGAAGTCATACAGCGTGCTGCACAACATGCAGGTATTGAATACAAAGAAACAGAGCAATTGATGATTGGTGAAGACTTTTCATACTACATACAGCATAAACCAGGTGCATTCTTCTTAACAGCAGCAGGAAATAAAGCAAAAGGGATAACTGCACCTCATCATCATCCACTCTTTGACTTTGATGAACAGGCAATGATTGATGCTGTAAAGTTATTCTTATGTATATTAAAAGAGGAGCATGTGTATGATAAACCTAGTCAATGAATACTATGATGAATTAGTAGCAATAAGAAGACATTTGCACATGCACCCGGAACTCTCTTTCCAAGAAGAAAAAACACCTGAGTATATCGCAGCATTTCTTGAGGAGCAAGGTATTACAGTAGAACGTAATGTCGGTGGTAGAGGCGTTGTCGGTCGGTTAATCAAAGATGAATCACTTCCGACGCTTGCGATACGTGCAGATTTTGATGCATTACCAATACAAGATGAGAAAGATGCACCTTATAAATCGCAAGTCCCTGGCGTGATGCATGCTTGTGGACATGATGCACACACAGCCATACTTATGATCACTGCAAAGATTCTTGCAAAGAACTTCGATAAAATAAACGGGAATCTTGTTTTTATACACCAGCATGCTGAAGAAGTAGACCCTGGTGGCGCGATACAAATGATTGCGGACAATTGTTTGAAAGGCGTAGATGCTATCATTGGTCAACACGTCTCCAGTGATCTAGAAGTAGGAAAATTAGGCTATAAATACGGCACTGCAACTGGCATACCTGATGATTTCTGGATTACAATAAACGGGAAAGGTGGACATGCTGCACATCCTGACACTACAATCGATCCTGTTGCTGCTACTATTAGACTCTGTAATGATCTTCAGTATATCGTTTCACGTAAAACAAGCGCTACTACACCTGCTGTCATATCCGTAACACAGCTACAAGCTGGAGACCAAAATAATGTCATCCCTGATAGTGCTAAAATAGCCGGTACGATAAGAACATTTAATCCGACGACACAAAGATTGATGATAGATGAATTAAAAAGATGTCTCGAAGGACTGGTTACTACGATGGGTATTACTTATGAACTTAAGTATAGTAAAGGCTATCCACCTGTAGTAAATACTATCAATGAGACTGACCTTATTGTTAATGCCGCGAGAAAGATAGAAGATATCGAGGAACTTGTCGAACTAAAACCTTCTCTTGGCGGAGAAGATTTCTCTTACTATTTACAACGTGTTCCGGGTTCTTTCTTCTATACAGGGACACGTAACGAAAACTTTAAAGCCGATTTCCCACATCATCACCCGAAATTTGATATTGATGAGACGGGCATGCTCAATGCCGTTAAAGTATTTTTACAAGCGACTGAAGACTTCTTCAACAAGGAGGATAAATAATGAACTGGACAGATGAGGTCATTAACTATAGGGAAGAACTTATAGAAATTAGACGTTACTTACATATGAATCCGGAACTCTCTTTTCAAGAAAAAAATACTTCTAAATTTATCGAAGATTATTTAACTGAACTTAATATTCCAGTAGTAACAAATGTCGGAGGATATGGCCTATACGGTAAACTTTCAGGACAAGGCGATGGACCAACAGTATTACTCAGAGCAGACTTTGATGCATTACCAATTAATGATCAAAAAGATGTACCTTATCGCTCACGATTGCAAGGCGTAATGCATGCATGTGGTCATGACGGGCATACTGCAATGTTACTGATTACTGCAAAAATTTTAAAGAAATATGAATCCGAAATTAAAGGGAATGTTATATTATGCTTCCAGCATGCTGAAGAAGTGCTGCCTGGCGGT
This sequence comes from Macrococcus sp. CoH-51_TC_04, assembly GCF_058188655.1. NCBI lineage: Bacteria > Bacillati > Bacillota > Bacilli > Caryophanales > Staphylococcaceae > Macrococcus > Macrococcus sp. CoH-51_TC_04. The sequence goes on along the minus strand of NZ_JBVGOY010000006.1, from coordinate 6,190 downwards.
GCAAAGTCCATGATTGAAGCTGGGATATTAGAAGGTGTAGACTTCGTGTTTGGTACACATTCATCTAGCAGTATGGAAACCGGTGACGTTGGCTTTATTACAGGACCGTCATACGGTAATGCAGATTCATTGAAGATTACTATACAAGGTAAAGGTGGACATGGTGCGACACCTCATGTAACACATGATTCTATAGTAGCAGCAAGCCACTTAATCTCTCAGCTTCAGACAATCATATCACGCAGCATAGATCCTATAGAGACGGGCGTTGTAACCATTGGTGAGTTTAAAGGTGGAGATGCGTTTAATGTTATTGCAGATCGTGTTACATTAACAGGTACAGTACGCACATACAAAGAGGAGATCAAAAATGTAATTATTCAGCGATTGCATGAAATTTCCAATGGAATAGAAAAAAGCTTCAATGTAGAAATTAATCTTGAATACACCCACGGATATCCTGCACTTGTCAATAGCGAGAAAGAAACATTATGGCTCAAGAATATTGCTGAAAACATTTCATCCATCAATAATGTTGTTACTACCGCTCCTAGTTTAGGCGGTGAAGACTTCGCTTATTTCTTAAAAGAACGTCCAGGATGTTACTTTAATACTGGAGTAAAAAACACGGCAATACAAGCAGATTATCCTCATCATCATCCAAAGTTTGATATGGATGAAAATGGTCTGTTAAATGGTCCCAAAATATTCTTAGCACTCATACAAAAAATGAATGAACTAAAATAAAAAAAAGCTATGAGGCACGCCTCATAGCTTTTTCTATATCACAAAAAGTGATTATTATTTTTCGATTACAGATACAACGCCTGATCCTACAGTACGTCCACCTTCACGAATTGAGAAACGAGTTCCGTCTTCAATCGCGATTGGAGAAATTAATTCAACGTTCATTTCGATGTTATCTCCAGGCATTACCATTTCAGTACCTTCTGGTAAGTTAACTACACCAGTTACGTCAGTTGTACGGAAGTAGAACTGAGGGCGGTAGTTAGTGAAGAATGGAGTATGACGTCCACCCTCTTCTTTAGATAATACGTAAACTTCAGCTTTGAATTTAGTATGTGGAGTAATTGAACCTGGTTTAGCTAATACTTGTCCACGTTGTACGTCTTCACGAGAAACACCACGTAATAAAGCACCGATGTTATCTCCAGCTTCAGCGTAATCTAATAATTTACGGAACATTTCTACACCTGTAACTGTAGTTTTTGATGGCTCTTCAGTTAAACCAATGATTTCAACTTCTTCACCAACTTTAACTTGTCCACGCTCAACACGTCCAGTTGCAACTGTACCACGACCAGTGATTGAGAATACGTCCTCAACTGGCATCATGAATGGTTTGTCAGAATCACGTTCTGGAGTTGGGATGTACTCATCAACTGCGTCCATTAATTCCATGATTTTGTCTTCGTACTCTTCAACGCCTTCTAATGCTTTTAAAGCAGATCCAGCGATTACAGGTACATCGTCACCAGGGAAGTCATATTCAGATAATAAGTCACGAACTTCCATTTCAACTAATTCTAATAATTCTTCATCGTCAACCATGTCAACTTTGTTTAAGAATACTACTAATGCTGGTACACCAACGTTACGTGATAAAAGGATATGTTCACGAGTTTGTGGCATTGGACCATCAGCAGCAGATACTACTAAGATACCGCCGTCCATTTGAGCAGCACCAGTGATCATGTTTTTAACGTAGTCCGCGTGACCTGGGCAGTCAACGTGAGCATAGTGACGTTTGTCAGTTTCATACTCGATGTGTGAAGTATTGATTGTGATACCACGTTCTTTTTCTTCAGGTGCGTTATCGATTTGGTCGTAAGAACGAGCTTCTCCACCTAATTTTTTTGATAAAACAGTTGCGATAGCAGCTGTTAAAGTAGTTTTACCGTGGTCAACGTGACCGATTGTACCAATATTGGCATGTGTTTTCGAGCGATCAAATTTTTCTTTAGCCATTTTGAAATCTCTCCTTAGTTTTAAGTTAATAGTATTTATTACTCATGAGGGATTCTCACCCTCATGAGGGAATTCATAATTCATTTATAAAACATTTAGTGATAAATTGCAATATATTAAGCACGAATGCATAATAAATACAGATTATTCACCTTTGTTTTTCTTAATGATGTCTTCAGCAATTGATTTAGGCACTTCTTCATAGTGATCAAATACCATTGAGTAAGTACCGCGACCTTGCGTATTAGAACGTAAGTTAGTCGCGTAACCGAACATTTCTGCTAATGGTACGAATGCACGAACAACTTGAGCGTTACCACGAGCTTCCATACCTTCAACACGTCCACGACGGCTTGTTACGTCACCCATAATATCTCCCATGTATTCCTCAGGCATAACAATTTCTACCTTCATCATAGGTTCTAAAATTACAGGATCACATTTTTTAGCAGCTTCTTTAAGTGCTAATGAAGCAGCTACTTTGAAGGCCATCTCAGATGAATCGACATCATGGTAAGAACCATCGAATAATTTCGCTTTAACGTCGATTAATGGATAACCAGCTAATACACCGTTTTCCATAGAATCTCTAAGACCTGCTTCAACTGAAGGAATATATTCACGTGGAACTACCCCTCCGACGATAGCGTTTTCGAATACGAATCCGCCGCCAACTTCGTTTGGTGAGAATTCGATATGAACGTCACCATATTGTCCACGACCACCAGATTGACGTGAGAATTTACCTTGAACAGCTGCAGTTGTTTTGAACGTCTCACGGTAAGATACCATTGGCGCACCAACTGTTGCTTCAACTTTAAATTCACGTTTCATACGGTCAACTAAGATATCTAAGTGTAACTCACCCATACCACCGATAATAACTTGTCCAGTTTCCGGATCAGTATGCGCGTGGAAAGTCGGATCCTCTTCTTGTAATTTTACAAGAGCGTTCGTCATTTTATCTTGGTCAGCTTTAGATTTAGGCTCAACAGATAAGTGAATAACTGGTTCCGGGAATTCCATAGATTCTAAGATTACTTGGTTCTTCTCGTCACATAAAGTGTCACCCGTTGTAGTATCTTTTAAACCTACTGCAGCAGCGATATCACCAGAGTAAACTGTTGAAATCTCTTCACGTGAGTTGGCATGCATTTGTAAAATACGTCCAACACGTTCACGTTTACCTTTAGTAGCATTTTGTACATAAGAACCTGAGTTTAATGTACCAGAATATACACGGAAGAATGTTAATTTACCAACGAATGGGTCTGTCATAACTTTAAACGCTAATGCAGCGAAAGGTGCTGAATCATCAGGTTTAGCTATGATTTCTTCATTTTCATCATCAGCAGCATGTCCAACAATTGGCTTAACATCTAATGGTGATGGTAAGTATTCAATTGCAGCATCAAGCATTAACTGAACACCTTTATTTTTGAATGCAGTACCAGCTAATACTGGGTAGAATTCAACGTCACAAGTTGCTTGACGAATAGCAGATTTCAATTCTTCAACAGAAATCTCTTCGCCACCTAAGTACTTATCCATTAAATCTTCATTAACATCCGCTACTGCTTCAATTAGTTGTTCACGCATAGCTTCTGCATCTGCTAAATATTCTTCAGGAACATCTGATACTTCAATGTCAGTACCTAAATCATTTGTAAAAGTGTGAAGCTTCATTTCAACTAAATCAACGATTGCATTGAATTGATCTTCAGCACCAATTGGCATTTGAATAGGATGTGCATTTGCTTGTAATCTGTCATGTAACGTGCCTACAGAGTAATTAAAATCCGCACCAGTTTTATCCATCTTATTGATGAATACGATACGAGGTACTCCATAAGTCGTTGCTTGACGCCATACAGTTTCAGTTTGTGGTTCAACACCTGATTGTGCATCAAGTACTGTAACCGCACCATCAAGTACACGTAATGAACGTTCAACTTCAACAGTGAAGTCTACGTGTCCAGGTGTATCGATGATGTTGATACGATGGCCATTCCACTGAGCTGTTGTAGCAGCTGAAGTGATTGTGATACCACGTTCTTGTTCTTGTTCCATCCAGTCCATTTGTGAAGCACCTTCATGTGTTTCACCAATTTTATGGATACGACCAGTATAATAAAGAATACGTTCAGTAGTCGTCGTTTTACCAGCATCGATGTGAGCCATGATACCGATATTACGCGTGTTCTTCAAAGAGAATTCTCTTGCCATGGGTATTCTTTCTCCTTCCAGGATTGGTTTATTTTATAGAAGTATAGCCTAACAGTCACATATAGACAGCAAGCTGCCATGTGCGACTGGAAAGGCTATAATTCATCTTACCAACGATAGTGAGCAAATGCTTTGTTTGCTTCTGCCATTTTATGAGTATCTTCACGCTTCTTAACAGCACCACCAGTGTTGTTAGCAGCATCTAAGATTTCATTAGCTAAACGCTCTTCCATAGTTTTCTCACCACGAAGACGTGAGTAGTTTACTAACCAACGTAAACCTAAAGTCGTACGACGCTCAGCGCGAACTTCTACAGGTACTTGGTAGTTAGAACCCCCAACACGACGAGCTTTAACTTCTAATACAGGCATAATATTGTTGATTGCTTCTTCGAAAACTTCCATTGCATCACGACCAGAACGTTCTTGAACTAAATCGAATGCATTGTATAAGATTTTTTGAGCAGTACCACGTTTTCCGTCAATCATAATTTTATTGATTAATTTAGTAACTAATTTAGAATTATGAATTGGATCTGGTAATACATCTCTTTTTGCAACAGGACCTTTACGAGGCATATTAATATCCTCCTTTCTTAAGTATATTTTTTTGATTGTTTTATGTCTATTAAGAAGGCATCATTTACACAAATGAAATACTGTTAATAGAATTTATCGTTTTTAATGCTTATTTTTTCTCTTTAGGTTTTTTAGCACCGTATAAAGAACGTCCTTGCATACGGCCGTCAACACCTGAAGTATCTAATGCTCCACGTACGATATGGTAACGTACCCCCGGTAAATCTTTTACACGACCTCCACGAATAAGTACTACACTATGTTCTTGTAAGTTATGTCCGATACCAGGAATATAAGCATTAACTTCGATATTATTTGATAAACGCACACGTGCATATTTACGTAACGCTGAGTTAGGTTTTTTAGGTGTCATAGTTCCTACACGAGTACAAACACCACGTTTTTGTGGAGATGCTAAATCTGTAGCTTTTTTCTTATGACTGTTATAACCTTTGTTTAATGCAGGCGCAGTTGATTTTTTAACTTTAGAAGTTCTTGGCTTTTTAACTAATTGGTTAATAGTTGGCATTCTAAATGTCCTCCTCTCTCTTCTTTAATTCCACACATCCAGGTGGTTCATTTTTAAGGTAAATAAAAATTTGTAAGAATACCGCCTTACAAAGCGGGTTTCAAGTGTGCAACGACTGTTGCCCGAACTTGAATTCCATATTGTTTACCCAGCGTTTCTTTCGAATCACTGAATTCAATAGGTATTTCTTGCTGGTATGCTAGTAATAGCACATTAGTTAATAAGTGGATCTCGGTATTCTGTGCAATCACAATATAATCGACAGTTCCTTTCCTAAGTGACTTTAATGTCTCCTTAAGTCCCACAACATATTGACTAGAGTGCATAACTTTTTCATTAGACATCATTATCCTCCAAAGCTATAGAGCTACTCATCAACCTAAACAATATTATCATCTTTTAAGCCATACGTCAACTATATAAAAAATAACATTTAAACAAATCGTTTAAATGTTATTTAAGTGTTATAGGATCATTAACAATTCTTCTATAATCGATGGTGCCATAAGGATGTTCTTTCACGTTTTTCATAGTATCTAGAATTAATACTTCTCTTTTATGAGTAAATATCGGTATCATATATTCTATTTGCACAACTTTCTAAAATTCTATCCTTATTTTCATCAAATGACAAAAAAAGCGACAATTCTACATAATAATGTCGTCTTTTATAAGAATCTTGAGTTTTAATTAGCACTCTACATCACTTATTTTTTAGCATTATAGCATATTATTTAAAATTTGAGTGATTTTTTACTTCTCAAAAATATAAAAAAGACGAGACACGAATGTGTAGTGAACCCAAAAAGTTGAACTTTTTATTAAGCTACTTTCATTAAAGCAAGATTTCTGTATTCTACAGGAGTCT
>NZ_JBVGOY010000058.1:0-280 GCF_058188655.1 Macrococcus sp. CoH-51_TC_04 | reverse complement strand
GCACCGAGTTTTACGTCGTATCCAAATAATAAGGAGTGCGTATGAAACCACTCATGCCGCGCTCGTTCAGCAACGCGACTGCACCACGTCAGCGTGCAGTTGCGGTCGTGCCTCCGGCAATTGAACCGGAGGACGCCCAGCAACAAGCGCTTCAGACTCAGCATGTTGACAACGTGAGTCGAACCGAAGATGCTGTTGACGCGGAAAAAGATCAGGGCCTCGTGTCTCGTTTGGACTACGAAACGTGGCTTCCGTTTGCAGCAAAGACCTATAAGATTTC
>NZ_JBVGOY010000057.1:0-281 GCF_058188655.1 Macrococcus sp. CoH-51_TC_04 | reverse complement strand
GATAAATGTCTCTTGGAAGCCGAGAATCCATTCACGCTGCGACGCCATGATGATCGTCCTCTTACCCAAGCGGCATACAGCTGCGGCCCCCATCACGGTCTTACCGCTCCGGGGCGGGGCTTTGAGGACACCACGCTTCTTTTTCAGGATCGCGTCAACGGCTGCTGGCTGGTAGTCCTTGAGGGTGCCCGTGAATTTGATAGGCCTGCTAAATTCCTGTGTCGGGAAATGCTTCTTGAACTTGAACGGTATATCGCTCTTTTCGAGAACCTGTTTCAGAC
>NZ_JBVGOY010000056.1:0-281 GCF_058188655.1 Macrococcus sp. CoH-51_TC_04 | reverse complement strand
ATACATGGCAATCTCGCCCTGATGTGGGGTCCAGGCGCGCAGCACGGATCGCAGGCAGGCGAGCCCGCAGATGTGCCGAGACCAGAACAGGTACTCCGCCTCTGACGGGTACCCGTCAGAGGCCCAGTCGAAAAATGTGGCCGGGTTGGTGCCGTGTTCGATCAGCGGTTCGTTGCAGGCAAGGTCGCCCCATTGTGATTCGTAGGGGTAGTGGGTCATCCGTGAAACTCCTTAAGCGAACGGGCTAGCGGCGTTAGCCCCAACTGGACCACGACCAGCAT
>NZ_JBVGOY010000055.1:0-281 GCF_058188655.1 Macrococcus sp. CoH-51_TC_04 | reverse complement strand
GTCTATACACATGGCAATACAGACAACTATCATAATCACATCGTGTTTAATGCGGTAAATTTAGAGGATGGCCACAAATATCACTGTTATCAGGAAAAGAAGATCGTCGAACGCATCAATGATGCAGTTATACAGGAACATGGTTACCCTGTCATTGAAAAGCATAAGGAACGTGGCACATCGGTCACGATTAAAGAGCAGAAGCTCAAGGATAAAGGCGAATATATATGGAAAGATGATCTAAGAGCACGAATCGATCAGGCATTCGAAAAAACAAAGGA
>NZ_JBVGOY010000054.1:0-284 GCF_058188655.1 Macrococcus sp. CoH-51_TC_04 | reverse complement strand
CTCCGGCCCCTTCCTGAAACGAGGGTGGTTGAGGACAGCGACAACCGCTTCGGCGCCCGTCCCCTCCGCCACGCACGAGTGGTCCAGGCCGTGCCGAGCCTGGAAGTGCTGAACGTCGAAGCGCGCGACGGTACGGGAGTCGATCGGACGCCACCTGCGGGCGGCGTCCAGCAGTTTCCACGGGTCGGCCCTCCACCCAGCTGGAGTGTAGGAAACGTGCGCGAAGTCGCTCGCGGCCAGCGCCGGCAGTGGTGTCGGATCAGTCATGATGAGCCCCCTAAGAC
>NZ_JBVGOY010000053.1:0-284 GCF_058188655.1 Macrococcus sp. CoH-51_TC_04 | reverse complement strand
CCATTACCCATGCGCGATGCGTACACCAGATTCGCAAGCTTCTGCGGGTTATTTGTGTAATTTGGAGCGTACGCCTTGCTGGAATCCGACTGATCCATTGTGAATCGTGAGGGCCACACAGCGACCAACCGCTCGGGGGTCGTGTACGTCAGGTTTTCGACAAATTTGGTGTAGCCCTGCGTTTCATATGACGATTGCGCCATAAAATAACGCACGCGGCGAGGGCTCGAATCGATACCGAAACGTGCCGTCGCCGCGTTGGCCCCCGCGACTAGTGCGTCGAG
>NZ_JBVGOY010000005.1:0-142807 GCF_058188655.1 Macrococcus sp. CoH-51_TC_04 | reverse complement strand
ACCTCCGTATAAATTCATTTTAATATGAATTCAACGAAAGTGTTTTTATTTTACTCCCATATCATGGGGTTAGCGCATATACAATAGCTGGTTTTTGTTAAACTATTTATCATCTACAACGATATACGTTGCTTTAATAGGTCCGTGAACACCAACAACAAGTTTCATTTCGATATCTGCTGAATTTGATGGTCCCGTGATCAAATTAATGCATGTAGGGAAGTTTTCTTGGTCTTCCATCATAGCATTCATCTGTTGCGCAGCTTGTGTAAACCTTGGCACAATTGTAGATTTAGGGACAATGGCTATATAAGTCGCAGGAAGTAAACTTACACTACGCCCTTTACCTTTATCCGCATATAATACAACCGTTCCACTCTCTGCAAGTGTTGCATCACTGAAAGTAATCCCGACATTCGCACGTTCTGCGACTTGTAAGTTCTCAGCACCTTTTGCTTCATCCCAGATAAAGGCATCATGCGCTTCTAAATCGATTCCAAAATCAGCGAAACGTTTGTCGTTCCATGCAATAACTTCCCCGTTGCCGTATTTATCAATAACTTGTTTCAATGTTTCATTAATATTATCTGTCGTCGTTTCAACGAGATCAGTATGAATGAAGTTACATTGCTGTCTTAAAACTTCTAATAGTTCGTCTTGCGTAAGACCTGTAAGCGTCTTATCTTGAGGACGATATTGCCATTCTGGACGTTCTACATGCTGCGGCATTTCACGCTGTAGATTTTTAGAGATGTTACTTAAGAATGAACCTTTATTATGAATTGTGCCTCTTTCCATTATTTCGCACCTCTTTTCAATCTTTTTTGCATCCAATCGCGGAAGTTTTCATCATCCGGCATTGGGAAATCACGAGAATTTGTCCATGCTTGTAAAGGCTTAGGACCTTTAGTAATCATACCTTTATCTTTGTTTTCAAACGGAGACATTAATGCTGGTGCTGCTTTAGTACCGTATTTAAATAAAGTTGAATGACTAGCTCCTTGTGCAAAACCTTTCATGACAAGACGTTCTGCAACTGGTGACATATGTTCTTCCTCAACAATAACACGTCTGTGTTCAAGCAATAAGTCATGTAACGGGATCTTAACAGGACATGCTTCAGTACAAGCACCACATAATGTAGAAGCATATGGTAATTCTTTGTACGTGTCATATCCACCAAGTAATGGCGATAATACCGCTCCAACTGGTCCTGGATAAATCGAACCATATGAATGACCACCTGTTTGACGATAAACAGGACAAACATTTACACAAGCAGCACAACGAATACATTGTAGAATAGATTGGAATTGCGTTCCTAAAATTTTAGAGCGTCCATTATCAACAATAATTAAATGGAACTCTTCCGGACCATCAATTTCATCTTCCGCACGTGGGCCTGTTAAAGTTGTCACATAACTTGTTAATTTTTGTCCTACAGCCGAACGCGTAAGCATTGATACTAATACTTCCAGTTCTTCATGTGTAGGAACTAAACGTTCCATACCCATAACTGTAATCTGAGTTTTAGGTAATGTTGTTACCATACGTGCGTTACCTTCATTTGTAACTAGGCTGAATGAACCACTTTCTGCAACACCGAAGTTACATCCTGTAATCCCGACATCAGCAGAAAGAAACTCTTCACGTAACTTTTGACGCGCAAATAACGCAAGTTCTTCCGGCTGACTTGATTTATCATATCCAAGTTTTTCTTTGAAGACCTTTTCGATTTGCTCTTTATTAAGATGAAGTGCAGGTACAACGATATGTGAAGGTGGATTATGATCATCGACTTGAAGAATATATTCTCCTAAGTCTGTCTCGATGACTTCACATCCTACCGCTTCCATCGCTTCATTCAGACCAATTTCTTCAGTTACCATTGATTTTGATTTTGCTACTTTTTTAGCATTTTTGTCACGTAGTACTTTTTGAACATATTGATTGGCTTCTTCTGCTGTTTCAGCGAAGAATACATGACCACCTTTAGCAGCGACATTCTCAGAAAGCATGTTTAAGTAATAGTCAAGGTTTGCAAGCGTATGTTGACGAATCTCTTCAGAATGGTCTCTCCACTCTTCCCAGTTTCCAAGGTCCTCTTGTGTTTTAAGCTTGCGTTCTCTTAATCTATCTTGCGCACTACTGACAGCACCACGCATAAATTCATCTTTAAGTTCAGTTTTAACTGCTTGCTTAAACGTTTCGTTACCTATTCTCATACTCATCGTGTAGTCACCGCCTCCACTTGGTTATTTAAGATTTCAATGATATGTACAGCTTTCACATCAACACCACGACGTCTTAATCTACCATCAATATTCATCAAACAACTGCAGTCTCCACCAACTAAATAATCCGCACCACTTTCAACGATGCAATCTACTTTTTCATCTACCATTTCACCTGAAACATCGCTCATTTTAACAGCAAATGTTCCACCGAAACCACAACAGTTATAGTAGTTAGGTAATTCAACAACTTCTAGTCCTTCTACTTCATTCAGAAGTTTAGCAGGCGCAGTCACATTCCCTAACAGGCGTGTCATATGGCATGATGGATGAATTGTAGCTACACCATCAAGCTTTGCGCCTACATTTGTAATACCTAGCACTTCTACAATGAACTGCGTAACTTCATACGTTTTATCTGCAAGTTCCTGTGCACGTGCTTGCCACTTTGCATCGTTTTTGAATAGATCCGGATAATGTTTAAACATCGTTACACATGATCCTGAAGGTGCAACGACAACTTCTGATTGCTCGAAAGCTTTAATCATATTCTTCGCAGCTTTCTTCGTTTCCTCGTGATACCCTGAGTTATAAGCAGGTTGTCCACAACATACTTGTGCTGCCGGGAAATCTACTTCACATCCCAGTTTCTCTAATAATTCTACTGTTGCAATACCCACACGTTTTTCGAATACATCTACTAAACATGTACTGAATAAGCTTACTTTCATAGTTATACCCCCAAATTTTTTTCAGTGTGCCCACAGCTGAAATTAACCAGTCATCATATGACTCGGTGACCAATAGTTCTATTCTATTGCAACGTTTTTCTAAAAGCAAGTGACAAAATTATATTTTATAATGCGCTATTAATACTTCTTCCACATCTTCCAGGTGTTTAAGCATTTTTTTCTCAGAAAGTTTTATATTTCTATTTTTTATAGCCAGAAAAATCTCTGTATGCTCATTAAAAAGCTTTTCAATTGATTTTTCTTCATTAAATAACCAAATCTGTCTCGTTTCTTTCATCACTGTCTTAATTTTATCTGATACTTCTACTAACATATGCTTTAACAATTTATTATTAGAAGCTTCTGCAATAGAAAGATGAAAGTTTAAGTCGCTTTCTTCGCCTATTTCCCTGTCATGCATTGCCTGTTCCATTTGTTTTAATGTATAGTGTATCGCTTCCAATTGCTGTTCGGATCTATGCATCGCAGCTGCTCTGACAGATCCAATTTCAAGCACTTTACGCACTTCAAGGAGATCCTTGATATCTTCCTTGTCATATAGCGCTATTTCAGGTGTAAATGCAGAGGTTTCAATCGCTTTAACAAATGTACCCTCACCATGCTTTATTTCCAACAGCCCAATCACACGCAATGCATTTAGCGCCTCACGAATAGAGGCCTGTCCAACACCGTATTCTTTAGACAAAGCTTGAATTGAAGGCAGCTTGTCTCCCCTACTATATTCTCCGTTTTTTATCTTCTCAGTAATTACTTCGGCAATCTCTTCGTATAATTTCTTGCGTTCTAATTTCCCCATATATATCCCTCGCTATTTTAATACCTTTATTATACCAAACTATAGAATATAAAAAATAACAGGTAACGCAATGCGTCACCTGTTTTCGATATGGTATATACGCGCCTCAAAAGGCTGAAAAGTAAATATGTCCTCAGATCTTTCTTCTTTCTGATAGTTATAGAGTACAAGGGATTCATCACTCATTTTAAGCGATTCATCTTTTTTCAACGTCACTTTGTCGTGACTCAAATTTCCAATGATTATAAACTGATCACCTTCATACGTTCTCGTATATGCAAATACTTTAGTATCTTCAGGGTAGATTAAATCAAATGTCCCATATGTTAATGTAAGATGTTTTTTCTTAAGCTGGATTAACTGCTTATAGAAATTTAAGATGGAATTTTCATCTTTCTCTTGTTTAAATACATTGATATCTTCAAAATTTGGATTTACTTTAAGCCATGGTGTTCCTTTCGTGAATCCCGCATTTTTCGTATCATCCCACTGCATCGGAGTTCTCGTATTGTCTCTTGAGATACGTCTTAGCATCTCAATCACTTCTTCTTTAGGTACACCTTTTTTGAGTTCTTGATTATAAATATTCTTTGCATGTACATCATCGAAATCTATAATATCTTCAAATGGGTAGTTCGTCATACCTATTTCTTGCCCTTGATATATAAATGGTGTTCCTTGCTGCAAGAAATATACAACAGCATGACTTGTAGAACTTTCATACCAATATTCTTCATCATCTCCCCATGTAGATGACACCCGTTGACGATCATGGTTCTCAATAAATAGCGCATTCCATCCTTTATCCTCAAGTCCTTTTTGCCAGCTATTCAGAACATCTTTATACCCTTTAATATCAAAGCTCTTACCTACGTTATGATCCCATAGATTTAAATGTTCAAATTGAAAGACCATATTGAATTTGCCGTTCTCTTCACCGACCCATTCTTCTGAGTCTTCAATCGTTACACCATTGGCTTCACCCACTGTCATAATGTCATATTTATCAAATGTATTTTCTTTAAGTTCCTGCAAGTACTCTTGAATACCTGGTTGATTCATATGTCCTTCGAAAGATTCTGCGTAGCCCAGCTTATCTGCTCCAGGCAAATCTCCCTTATCAAAACTTTTCTTAATATGACTAATCGCATCCACCCTGAATCCATCGATACCTTTGTCCAGCCACCAGTTCACCATATTATATATCGCTTGGCGCATGTTTTCATTTTCCCAGTTTAAATCTGGTTGCTTTCTGCTGAATACGTGCATGTAATATTGATTTGTCGTTGCATCGTACTCCCATGCTGATCCTTCAAATATACTAGCCCAGTTGTTAGGCTCTTTATCATCTTTGCCATCTTTCCATATGTACCAGTCACGAAATTCATTATCTTTACTCTTCTTCGCTTCTACAAACCAGCTGTGTTCGTCACTTGTATGATTAATGACAAGGTCTAGAATCAATTTCATGCCTCTTGCATGTACTTCATAAAGCAAGCGATCAAAGTCTTCCATTGTCCCGAAATCTCGCATAATCTCTTGATAATCACTAATATCATATCCATTATCATCATTAGGAGACTCAAATATCGGGCTCACCCATATGACATCGATACCTAGATCCTTTAAATAATCGAGCTTCTCCGTGATACCATTGATATCACCAATTCCATCACCATTAGAATCCTTAAAGCTTCTTGGATAGATTTGATAACAGACCGCTTCTTTCCACCATTTTCTAGTGCACAAAATGATAACCTCCTATTGTTGTTTATAAATTTTCTGTTCTTCAACAATCATGTCATCCGCAATCTGACGAATTTCATTCATATACTTACTGATAGCTTGTAATACCGGAAATGCATTGCTAATTCCAACTTCAAGCATAGATGTAACGACCATCGAAATCGGATTCACACTTTTTATTTTAAAGGAACTTCTTAAAAGCTGCACGATTTTAGTAAGCGCCATCGCTTTGCTCACCTTTTTATCCGAGTTTTGTTGTTCAAATTCATCAATTAATTCCTGAATTGTAATGCATTTTTGTGCATGTTCAATAATGTCTTCTTCCTGTATTTTAAAGTGCTCCATTATAGTGCGCTCTAATGATTTATAGTTCGCTTTCAAAAGGATAGTTTTAAAGCTTGGCGTAAACAATTTAGGAAAGGCGGATTGGGTCTTATAATTTAAATAACTTTCTTTATATTTATTGTCTTGATATCGACTAATAAATAACGCTTCTTCAGTCACAAAGATTTCGTCCAGCACGTATTTTAACGAATCAATACCCGTATGATCTACTACGCTTGTAAATGTATAAGATTGTTTTTTATGGATTATTTCTTTCATCATCACATTAAGTTCTACATCTTTATCACGAATTAACGCTTCTTTATTATCTTCACCTTGCACATCGATTAATGTATCCACTTTATTGTATATAAAAGTAATGTCTTTGCCTTGCTTCGCTAAATATTTAATTATTTCTATATCTACTGCTTTTATCTTACTCGAAAATACATATAGATAATGCTTTATATTTACATTCTGAATAATTTTTTTATATTTTTTTACCGTCATAACTTCCGTTCCAACACCTGGAAAATCAACAAGATAACCATAATCATTATAAGCATAAGCTTTAGTATCAAGCGTTGCATCAGTTTGAACAGATATATATGCTTTACTCTCACAAAGCAAGTTGATAAGCGCACTTTTTCCTGCATCAGGCTGTCCAATAACTCCTATCTTATCGTTTGACCTATTTCTCACAAAAGACGTATACGCACTTATTAATGGATGCTTATCCATCATACCCACTCCACTTCATTCTTTTAATATACATTCCCTTTTGCATAATATATTATGCATCAATATAATATTTTATACTATTGAATTAATGTGGGGGCTATAGATTTTTTCTCATCAAATAAAGAAAATATGGTGCTCCTATAATGCTTACGAGAATACCCGCCGGTATACCTGCAGGAGATATGAGAAGGCGTCCCACCATATCTGCAAAACTGAGTAATATTGCACCAATCACGATTGTCACCGGGATAAAACGTTCATGTCTTGCACCAACAAGTTGTCGTGCGATGTGGGGGCTTATCAAGCCTACAAATGCGATACTTCCACATACAGATACAGCACCTGCACATAATAAGACTGAAATAATCACCGCATTACGACGTTCTACTGATAAATTAACACCAACACCTGTCGCTACATGATCATGAGTATTCAATATATTCAGTACCGTTAATTTTTGCATAATATATGGCAGACAGATTAACAATATTACCCCTAGCATGATTACAAATGACCAACTGTCTCCCCAGATTTCCCCGCCAAGCCATTTCGATATAAACTCTACATCTTCTTTATTAAAAGTTGAAGTCAGCATCATCATCGCACCGCTAAGAGCAGTAGAAAGACCGATTCCTATAAGTATCATCTTTACCGGATTAATACCTGTTTCTTTATCATAGCTTAATTTAAGCACGACACCGATTGTAATCAAAGCGCCCATCATGCTAAAAAGAGGTAACACATAGATAAAGTTGCTACTATCTACAGGTATAAATATCATCAACAGCGCAATGAAGAAGCCACTCCCTGCATTGATTCCCATTATCCCAGGGTCCGCAAGAGGATTCTTCGTAATACTTTGCAAAATGGCACCGCTTAGAGCAAGTGCGACGCCTCCCATTATCGTAATGAGTAATCTCGGCAATCGAAACTCATAAAGAATCATAGTTTCTGTTTCATCACCAGCTCCAAATAATGTGCGTAAAAAAGTATTGGGGGCCATTTTAAAGTCGCCTGTTGTCATACTGATGATAATCACAATAAACAATAATATTATAAGTGCAATCATCACGAACCACTGTCTTGTTATCTTATTTATGTTCACATCGTCCCATCCCTTCTGACAAGATATATAAAGAATGGAACACCGATAATCGAGACAATCGCTCCAATAGGTGCCTCACCTGTCTGACGTGCAATAATATCCGCCCAAACTACGAAGATTCCACCGAGTATCGTTGTAAATGGCAATAACTTTCTATAATCAATACCTACAAGCATTCTAGCAATATGGGGAACCATTAACCCTACAAAAGCAAGGGATCCGACTAAAGCAACGGCCACACCTGCAAGTATCATCGTGAGCACTGAGAATAACACTCTCGTCTTTGATGTATTTACGCCTAATCCTGCAGCCATTTCATCTCCTACACTTAAAATTGTAAGCTGTCTACTGAAGATAAATAATAGCAACAGCGTAATCAGAATCACCGGTGCTGCATAAAATATATGTTGCCACGTTGTTCCTGTTACACCTCCGCTTGACCATAATAAATTGCTTTGGTTCGTCTTAAAATATATCGAAACTCCCTGTGCAAGTGCGGTCATCAATGTACTTACCGCTGCTCCCGCTAAAATAATTTTCATCGCGTTAAATCCTCCACGCTTTGAATTTCCCAGCATAAGTACAATTGTCCCACCGATAATCGCACCTATAAATCCTGATAACATAATCATTATAAAGTTTGCACCTGGTACTATCGCAAACATAATACTGATAAATAACAATGCCCCCGCATTCAGACCGATAAGTGCTGGATCTGCAAGTGGGTTTCTCGTTATTCCTTGCATTACTGCACCACTACAAGCAAGGCTCATTCCAACAAGCATCGCTGCAACTTCACGTGGCATTCGAATTTCGCGGATGATGTTATGGACCTCACTATTATTATAATGAAACACAGCTTGAACGACTTCGTAGAGGCTATAATTTTCTGAACCTAACATAAAAGAAAGTAACAACGTAATAACTAAAAAAATCATTGATAATAAAAGCCCTGAGTAAAAATAATTTTTGAAGAGGTAAGTTCTATTCATGATTTCGAGCTACGTCTTTCATATAATGTCTGCATAGTAAATCATAAGTCACAAGCATCGGTTTACCGTTACGCGGGTCATTAGATATCTCCGCATCAATATTAAATACTTTCGCCAATATATCTTTCGTCAGAACTTCTTCTGGCTTACCCTCTTTAATAATCTCACCTTCTCTCATTGCAATTAAATGATCAGAAAAGCGAATTGCCTGATTAATATCGTGAAGCACCATAACGATTGTGCATCCTTCTTCTCGATTCAATGTTTGTATAAGCTCCAGTATTTCAAGTTGATGTGAAATATCCAGATACGTTGTAGGTTCATCAAGAAAGATAATATCCGTCTTTTGTGCAAGCGCCATAGCAATCCATACGCGTTGTCTCTGCCCCCCTGACAAATCATTTACATTACGTGTTTTATAGTCCCATGTTCCAGTCACACGAAGTGCCCAGTCAATTTCCATCTTATCTTCAGCTGATAGACGTCCGAATCCTTTTTGATATGGGAACCTACCATAACTTACAAGTTCCTCTACACTTAGACCATCTGTTACATCGGGTGACTGAGGAAGTACTGCAATTTTCTTAGCAACTTCTTTAGTTGATTGCTCGTGAATACTTTTTCCATCAAGTATAATTTCACCTGTCTTCACGGATAATATACGCGATAAGCCTTTAAGTAATGTAGATTTACCACATCCATTTGGACCGATGATTGATGTGATCTTATGATCTGGAATGGAAATGTCCAATGATTTTACAATTTCTTTATCTCCGTAACTGATTGTTACTTTATTCCCTTGTAATCTGCTCATGATACCCAACTTTCTCTCTTATCATTAATTGATAATGATTATCAATATTGATATTTTAATGTATAATATTTATTATAGCAAGATTGAGCAGAAAGGAACTGAGAATATGAAAGATGTAACAATCATCGGCGGAGGCCCAGCTGGATTATATGCAAGTTTCTATGCAGGATTAAGAGGTCTAGATGCCCGAATAATTGAATATAATGATAAGCTTGGAGGCAAACTCAATCTCTATCCAGAAAAGATTGTATGGGATATCGGTGCCACAACACCTAAACCCGCAGCATTACTAATGACAGACTTAGTAACTCAAGGTAAAACCTTTCGTCCCGAAGTGAATCTCAACGAAAAGGTAATCAATATAAAAAAACACCACAGTCATTCATTTGAAGTGATCACTAATAAGCACTCTTATTTTTCTCGTAGTGTTATTATTGCAATTGGCTCAGGTATTATTAATCCGATAAAATTAGATATTCAAGATGCGGAAAGATTTGAAATCAATAATCTTCATTATGTCGTCCCTTCCCTCACAAGATTTAAAGATAAGGACATCTTGATATCTGGCGGAGGAAATACTGCAATTGACTGGGCGAGAGACATAGCACCTTATGCTAATAGTGTACACATCATTTGTCGCAAAGAAGATTTCAAAGGCCATGAAGAAATGGTCAATCAATTAGATCAGCTAGGTGTCATTAAGCTCAATAACCAATGGATACATTCTTTTAATGCTCAAGATGACTATATCACTTCTGCAGTCATCAAAAAACAAGATAATACTATTTATACTTTAGCTGTAGATGAAGTCATTATTAATCATGGTTTTCACATGGATTCCGAACTCCTTGATAAAAGCGATATCAATCTTCATCGTGCAGATAATTTTTATATTGCAGGTAATGCAGATGGCAGTACAAATATCGATGGTATTTATGCTATCGGTGATATATTGAAACACGATGCAAAAGTGAATTTAATCGCCGGTTGCTTTCACGATGCTGCAATAGCAGTCAACAAAATTAAATCATATATCGATCCATCTGCTGAACAGTATGGTGTCGTTTCAAGCCACAACCCCTTATTTGAAGAAGAAAATAAAAATATCAGAGATGCTTTCATTCATTCCGATACATCCTTAGGCTAAGAAATATCTCTTCTGTCAAAATAGATCATAATCACAGTAAAACCCGACTGTTGTGTTATTAACACATCAGCCGGGTTTTATATTTAGCGCATTAATCTTCTGTCATAAATCCGTTACCAAGTACATCACGTACATCATGTACGACTACGAATGCCTGCTCATCAATTTTTTTAATCATACGTTTCGTACGTGTTAACTGCAGCTTATTGATTACACAATAAAGTACATCTGTTTCTCTTTTAGAATAATAACCACGGCCATTCAAAATTGTAACACCTCGCCCGATATCTTCATCCAGCATCTTCGCTATCGGATCTGGGTTTTGAGAGATGATTGTAATGGCTTTCTTAGGGTTCAATCCTTCGATCATTACATCCATCGCCTTTGTGCCGATATATAAACTTAGCACAGTTAGTAACGCACGTTCTACCGAAATAACAGTTAGTGATAAAGCTACAACAATCAAATCAAAGAACAGTAGCGCATATGAAGTGTTTACATCCAGATATTTATGTGCAATTCTCGCTAAAATCGTAGTTCCTGCAGTTGTACCACCAACGAGAACAATCATTCCAATACCTACACCAATGAGAAACCCTCCAAAGATGGTACTTACAAGCACTTCTTTAAGATGAAGTTGTAACGGCTCTGTAAGCTTCAAAAATACAGAAAGCGAAATAATAGAAATAATCGTTAAAATCATCGAACGTTTAGATAAAAATTTAAATCCCACAATAAGCAAGACTACATTCATAATTAACGTCGTAATTGCGGGTGACCAACCAAACTTATAAAGGAAAATCAATGACATCCCAGTTACGCCGCCTTCACCCAAATTTGCAGGAATAATAAATACATTCACTGCAAGTGAGAAAATTAATGAACCTAATATAACGAAGAAAATCGATTTTGCTGAGATTTTCATATATATCCTCCTTTTTGTCATAATCACTGTTAATAAGCTTAACTAAAATTTAAGTCACTTTCAACAGTGATACAATAATTCTCTCCTTATAAAAACCCCAAACAGTAATAGAAGGAGAAATTTCCTCATACCGTCCAGGGTTTATCCATTGCATTCAATTAATCATTGATTAAATTATTTAGCTGAAAAATGGTGTTTGAATCGCTTTTAAAGTTTCTACTGATTTTGCAAATTTTTCTTTTTCTTCTGTATTTAATGGTGTTTCTAATACTTCTCTGATGCCGTTTCTGTTAATAATCGCAGGGACACCGATATATACATCGTCATGGCCATACTCACCATTTAATTTCGCAGATACTGTCAGTACAACGTTCTCATTATTTAAGATTGCTTTAGAAATACGCATTAAGCCCATTGCAACACCGTAATAAGTGGCACCTTTAGCTTTAATAATTTCGTAAGCCGCATCACGCGTATTGACAAATATTTCTTCTATCAGTTTCTGTTTTTCAGGATTTTCATTTAAAATATCATAAAGTGAATTACCTGCAATATTTGTACCGCTCCATACCGCTAATTCTGAATCTCCATGTTCACCGATAATATAACCGTGAACACTGTTAGGAGAAACGTTAAACTCTTGACTTAATAAATGTCTAAAACGTGCAGTATCAAGTATTGTACCAGATCCTATAACTTGATTTTCTGGTAATCCAGAGAACTTTTGGACAGCATATGTTAATACATCTACAGGATTCGTTGCAATTAAGAAGATACCGTCAAATCCACTTTTCATAATCTCATCGACAATGGATTTAAAGATTTTCATATTCTTACCAACTAAATCTAGTCGTGTTTCTCCAGGTTTTTGTGCTGCTCCCGCACAAATAACAATTAAAGATGCATCATGACAATCTTCATACGTACCATATTTAACTTGCATTGGACTCGGTGCATAAACGACACCGTGATTCAAGTCCATCGCATCACCTTTAGCTTTATCTTCATTAAGATCGATGATCACAAATTCATCACAAGCACCTTGGTTTAACATCGCAAATGCATAACTAGATCCTACTGCACCATTACCAACAAGAACTACTTTATTGCCTTTAAATTTTTCCATCTTTATCTCTCCTTTAATAATAATTGATTAAAGTACTAAACTAAGTGCGAATGTCCAAATACAAACAAATACAAGTAATGCAATACTATATTTCAATGTCATACTTAATAGCTTCGATTCTTGACCAACTTCACCAACAGCTGCAGTAGCAATCGCTATAGATTGAGGAGAAATCAACTTCGCCATAACACCACCTGCTGTATTCGCTGCAACAAGCAACGCTGGATTTGTGCCAATCGTATGACCTGCTGTTGCCTGGATAGAAGCAAATAGAACATTGTTATTTACAACAGAGCCTGTCATAAATACCCCAATCCAACCGAGTACAGGTGAAAGTAGCGGGAATATTGATCCTGTTTTGGCAATGGCCTGACCCATCGCTACAGTTAAACCACCATAAGTTGTTAACTTCGCAATCGCTAAAATTGCACAAATTGTAATAACTGGTATCCATAGTTCTTTAATTGTTAATCCAAGTAATTCAAATGCTTTACCAAAATTGATTTTAGGTGAAGTGACGATGGTAATTAGAACTGCAAGCAAGATCGCTGTCCCTGTCGCTCCGATTAAATCTAGTTTCAGCATTACACCTTTTTGCAATGTTTCATTGAACGTTCCTGGCATCTGGAATGTCAGAATCGATTTCTGTAATATGCCACCTTCTGCAAACAGTGCTTTAAATGCAGGTAAGCTCCATAAAAGTACAAGTGCTGTCAAGAAGATGAAGGGGCTCCAGGCTGAGATAATCTCCTTAATAGGATGATGTGCTGTTTCAACTTGATCATCTGATAATCGGAATATATTCTTCGGCTGCCATTTGTTACAGAATATCGCCAATGCTGCCATCGCAAGTAAAGATGGAATAATATCTGCAAGTTCAGGTCCCATAAAGATTGTAATCAACACTTGTGTAACTGCATAAGTTAAACCTGAAACTAAAATTGCCGGTAAAGTTTCTTTAATTCCTTTCATACCATTTAATACAAATACGAGGATAAATGGAATAGCAATATTTGTTATAGGGAGTGTATACACGGTCATCTGTGACACGTCCATTGCCGTAACGCCACCTTTTAAGCCTAGTGTATTCACTATTCCTACCGGGATACCGATTGCTCCAAAAGCTCCAGAAGCGGCATTAGCAATCAAACAGAACATCGCAGCTTGAAGTGGCTTAAATCCAAGTTGTACAAGTAACACTGCACAAATTGCGATAGGCACTCCAAACCCAGCTGCACCTTCAAGGAAAGAATTAAAACAAAATCCAATAAGCAATAACTGAATGCGCTGGTCAGGTGAAATTCCAGAAATAGAATCTTGAATAATCTTAAACTTACCACTTTCTACTGACACTTTATAAAGCCATACTGCCATAATAATGATGTAACCAATCGGGAACAATCCTTGAACAACACCTTCAGTTACGCCTCCTGCAGCGACTGCTCCAGGCAATTTAAAAACGAATAAAGCAATAACTGCTGTTACTACAAGCGTAATCAATGCTGCATTTATCCCCTTCATTTTAAAGACGGTTAAACATAACAAAAACAAGATAATCGGTACTGCTGCAACGATAGCTGATATTGCTAAGTTACCGAATGGATCAAACGAACTGACAAACATAAGACATTCTCCTCTTCCTTTAATATAAAATAATCATAATATCATGAAATGAACTGTTGTATTTTATTTAAATATTTTTTATCACAGTTTTATAATACTACCTGTATAGAGGGATTGCAATAGTTTTGTGATTATTTTCACAAATAATACAGAGAAAGCGATTCCAATCAGATTAGAGATTTTACTTTATATATTTACGATAATCAGCTACTTAAACATAAAGAAATAAATAAAGAGGACTGAGACTTAATGTCTCAGTCCTAAATTTTCTTACCAAGTAAATAATCCAACAAATGCTGCAGACAGTAATGATACTAAAATACCTGATAGTAACATCATCGGTACATATTTACTTACGAAATCAGAAGTTTTCTCATTAACAATACCTTTTAAGGTTCCAATGATCATACCAATAGTTGAGAAGTTAGCGAATGAAATCAAGAATGTTACAAGTACTGCTGTCATATGCGGTGAAAAAGATTTTAGTTGATCTTTAACCCCTAACATAACAACAAATTCATTAGTGATAATCTTTGTGGCCATATGACCACCGACAACTTTCGCTTCTGCCCAAGGTAGACCTAAAAGCATCGCAAACGGCGCCATAATCCATCCTAAAATAATACTTAATGTTAAATTACCTGGGAATAATCCTAATAGCATATCAATAAAATGCGCTAATGATACAAATGCGATTAAGAATGCGATAATAATTAATATTAATTTTCCTGCTCCAAGTACTGAATCCCCTAAGAAGGAGAAGAACGGCTGACGTTTTTCAGCTTTAATTTCAACAACATAATCTTCTTCAGGAGTTAATTTAACTGGATTTAAGATTGTCGCTATGATGATTGCATTGATTATATTTAAAGGAATTGCAGTTAATACTAATTCTCCAGGCACCATAGAGATATATGCACCAACGATAGAACCTGAAATACAGCTCATAGACATCAATGCAATGGTAAGGACACGTGCTTCGTTCATTTGTCTTAATTGTGTATTAGATACCGCTAAAGCTTCTGTATTTCCTAAAACCATCATCTCAATAGAATAAAATGATTCAAATCTCGGTTGCCCTGTAACCTTACCGATTACCCAACCCATCCATTTAATGATAAATGGTAATACCCCGATATACATTAAAATATCAAAAAGCGGTACTACGAAAAGAATAGGCAGCAAAGCTGAAACAGCCATATCCATCTTACCAGGACCAGGTGCAGTAAAGCTTGCAAATGGCATTCCGATACCAAAATACGCTGCTTGTAACATCCAACTAAACGCATCTGCTACTTTTTGAACACCGATTCTGCCGTATGGGAATTGTGTAAAGAACCACGCTAAAAATAAATTAAGCACTAACATGATTATGATTGATTTCCAGTCGATGTTCTTTTTATCACGAGAGAACAAGAATGCAACAAGAATAAAAACTAAGATACCAACAATGTTCAATATTAAATAAGTATTCATCTTTTCCACCTTTAATTTAATTTTACTTTCATGATTATAACATTGTTTTTTTGATTTAAGCACACTTTTTCACAATAAAAAACGAACTTTTGTTCGTTTATATAAGCTTTTTAGTCTAAAAATCGAATATTGAGGCATTTTGGCTAGCGATAGTATAAGTAACATTTGCTTTTTTATTTTTATAATATAAAATTTATAGTCTTCAATAATTATGATAGAATAAATCTATATTTTTAATAAATAAATCGAGGTCAAAGAATGAAAGTTTTAAACCGTGTCTTATCATTTTTAATAATTTTTTTATTTTTATTTTCATACCCAGCACTCGCTAAAGAACCTTATGAAATTGCAAATGATGCTGGAAATTATATTGATGCATCATATAACCCTAAAGGAACTATTGTAATAGCACAAAAAAATGGTCAAGTACTCTATTCAGATGATATCGATACGAAATGGCCCCTTGCTTCAATGTCCAAATTGATGACACTATATCTATTATTGCAGGAAATGGATAAGGGTGAGATCACTTACAGTACTAAAGTTAAAGTAACGGATAAATTTTATAATATTTCAAAGTTACCCGCATTAAGTAATAACAAACTGAGATTAAATGCAGTTTATACCGTTGATGAACTTATGCCAATCATGCTGACAAATTCAAGTAACGCAGCTACATATATGTTATCCAGTCTCGTAACAGAAAATGATTCTGAATTCATTGATATGATGAATCAAGAAGCTAAAAGACTCGGTATGAACAGTACGAAGTTCTATAATCCTGTAGGTGCACCTAATAACTTGCTGAATGAATATAAAGCAAAGAAATATCCGCAAAATGAAGATAATATATCGAGTGCTAAAGATTATGCGATACTATGCCAGCACCTCGTGAGTGAATATCCAGAAATACTGAAATATACGAAGAGCGTCAATGTTACTGTAAAAAAAGGTACCATCGATGAAGAAACCTTTCATACATACAATCATTCATTAGAAGGCGCTAAACTTGGGTATAAAGGGGTTGACGGTCTTAAAACAGGTTCGAGTGATACGGCCGGCTTCAATACCGCAATAACAGGTACGAAAAATGATATGCGTATCATACAAGTGATGATGGGTGTCGAAAGCTGGTACGACCCACCAGCAGAATTTAATAGAAATATTATGGCCAATGCAATAATGGACAAAGTATATAATGAATATGCATATAAGAAAGTACTCGCTAAAGGCGTACATACAATTAATGGTCAAGAATTATATGTGCACTCAGACTTATATGACATTGTTAAGAACGATACAAAAGGATCATTCCAGTTTAAGGATGGCAAACTTTCTTATCACTACAAACGTGCATTTGTCTCAAATGAATACCATGCTCCAACTGTTAAAGCTGAGGATAACAAGAAGTATGAACAACGTCTATTCTTCCAGGAAAATATGTGGTGGATTGTTTTAGTAAGTACTGTATCCATTATTACTGGACTATTGTTACTGTTGTATTATTACAAGCCACATCTCTTTAGAAATTTATGGGATGAGTAATAGGACACTGTCAACTTAAATAAGAAAGCATTATAATCCGTATCTAAAAGATGCATCTCAAGTATGATGAGATGCATCTTTTTCATGATATTCTTTTGAAAAGGGAGATTTATAATGAGGCAGCTCTAAGTATAATAAAAAGAGGTTTCTTTTATTTGTCGTATATTGCATTAAATTTCAATATTTTCCACCCAAATAGCTCTAATACTTTGCGCAAGAACGGTACATGTAATAATGATAACGATAAATGGAATAAT
This sequence comes from Macrococcus sp. CoH-51_TC_04, assembly GCF_058188655.1. NCBI lineage: Bacteria > Bacillati > Bacillota > Bacilli > Caryophanales > Staphylococcaceae > Macrococcus > Macrococcus sp. CoH-51_TC_04. Next base: position 125,204 of record NZ_JBVGOY010000005.1, on the reverse strand, counting down.
CGAACTTTCCCCCATCACACCAACTAGGGGTGATAGTATACCACCAATTAAGAACTGCATTAGTCCCAATATTGCCGATGCACTGCCAGCACCCTGATTCTGTACTTGCATTGCGATAGAAAATCCAGTCGTTCCTATCATACTAACCGGTGTAATCATCAGGAAGAATGCAGCACATAGCATCCATACCGGAAGATGGAGCACCAACACTATTACTGTAAGTATCATGCCAACGAACTGAATATTTTGTCCTAGCTTCAATATCTTCAGTTCATCCATTTTATTTACAAGTTTAGCGGTTAACTGACTGAATACAATTAAGCCTATGCCATTCAATGCAAATAAATAACTGAATTGCTGTGCATTCATATCATATATTTTCTGGGTAATAAATGGAGACCCAGCAATATAGCTGAACAATACACCATATGTTAGTGATTGAAGCATCAACATCGTCACAAATGCTTTATTTGTCAGCAATAATTTAAAGTCTTTCCAAATTGATTTCAATGCGCCTTCATTCCTGTTATATTTCGGTAAGCTCTCCTCTAAAGTAAGTGCTAAGAGTACCATCAATACACCATAAATTGCTAAAATATAAAAAACAGTATGCCATGTAGATATGCTCAATATAACGCCACCAAGTACGGGAGCAAGAACAGGTGCAAGTCCATTAACAAGCATCAGCACTGCTAAAAACTTCGTTAAATCTTTCCCTTTATATAGATCACTTGATATCGCTCGTGACAGTACAGCTCCTGCACCACCACAAAATCCTTGAATAAATCTAAAGAAAATAAGCCATTCTATCGTAGCTGCACGCGCAGCAAAGTAAGAAAATAAAGCATATCCAATAAGTGCGATAAACAACGGTTTCTTTCTCCCTGTAACATCACTGATGGGTCCTACTATAATCTGACCTACTGCTAAACCTATCATACATGCAGTCAGACTGAGCTGAGCATAGGAAGCGCTTGTGCTAAGATCATCTGCTACACGTGGTAAAGCAGGCAAATACATATCTAATGATAATGGTCCAAAAGCTGCTAGTAATCCTAATGTTAATATGAGTATGAGCTTATTATCTTTCTTCATATACTTCCTCCAATGTTTAATATAAATTACTATACTAGATTTCCTACAGTAAGCATATGATTTGTTTAATCATCCATAAAAAGGGTAAATATAGATATAACCAATTTATTGAAAGAAGGTATATTATGACGAACGTAATCAATGAATTACACACAGATTTATATATAAATGGAGAATGGGTAACAACCCAGGACAAGAAAGATGTCATAAATCCGGCAACTGGTGAAACAATTGCACAAATCGCACAAGCTAACGAAGCACAAGTAGAAGAAGCGATTCAAACAGCTCATGAAGCTTTCTCTGGCTGGAAAGCACTTGAACTTAAAGAACGTGTTACTTATCTCCATAAAATTGCTGACTTATTAGAAGAAAATGCAGATCGTCTTGCTGAAATTATGACGTTAGAACAAGGAAAACCTTTGAAAGAATCTAAATTAGAAGTACTTTCAGGAGCTGAAAGCTTTAGATGGAATGCCGAAGAGTCACGTCGTCTCTACGGTGAGCTTATCCCTGCACCAAACAATCATAAATATGAAATTATTTATGAACCAATTGGAGTCGTTGCGGCGATTACACCATGGAATTTCCCATCTGGTATGATTACACGTAAAATTGCACCAGCACTTGCAGCAGGAAATACAATTGTTCTTAAACCTTCAGGAGATACTCCTTTATCAGCGCTCGCGATATTTGAATTATTCGAACAAGCAGAGCTTCCTAAAGGTGTAGCAAATATTGTTATGGGCAGTTCTAAAGAAATCGGTCAGGCATTTACTGATTCTAATAAAGTAAATAAGATTACTTTTACCGGTTCTACACCTATTGGTAAAGCATTATACGAGCAGTCAGGCCAGACTTTAAAGAAAATGTCTCTTGAGCTTGGAGGCCATGCTCCATTTATCGTTCATGAAGATGCTGATATCGAGGCAGCTGTAAAAGGTCTAATAGCTGCAAAATTCCGTAATAATGGACAAGTTTGTATTGCACCTAACCGAATATTTGTTCATAGTTCTATTAAAGATAAATTTATGGATAAGCTTGTTCCTGAAGTGGAAGCACTTAAAGTTGGCAATGGCTTAAATGAGGAAAGTGATATCGGACCATTAATTCGTGAAGATGCTATTGATAAAATCAAGCAGCAGATCGTGAATGCTACAGATAAAGGGGCAACACTTGTCACAGGTGGTCATAGACTTACTGAGGGTGAGTATTCAAACGGTTTCTTTATACAACCTACTATATTAGATCATGTTAATAAAACAATGGATATTTTCTATGAAGAGACTTTTGGACCTGTAATTCCTATCATTACATTCGATACGATCGAAGAGGCTCTCGCTATGGCTAATGATACAGAGTATGGTCTTGCAAGCTATGCATATGCAAGTGATAGTTCTATTATTCAGCAAATTTCTAGAACTCTAGAATATGGTATGGTCGGAATTAATGAAGTTGCAATCTCAAATCCAGAAACGCCATTCGGTGGTGTAAAACATTCAGGATTTGGTCGAGAGAATTCTCATCTCGGTATTAAAGAGTATGTAACAGCAAAATTTGTAAATACACAATTTCTATAAAAAAAAGATGGCTTCTATGCCATCTTTTTTTATTTACAAAAGCTCTGTATTCTTTTATACTTATATAGTTAGTTAGGCTAACTATATAAAAGAGGTGGTGACTTCCTATGACAAGAGCACTACAGCAAATGCAATTATTTGATCACATCCTTGCTCTAAGGAAAGCATATGTTGATCATATGAACAAATCGTTAATTCAGTTCGGTCTGTCCTCCGCTCAATGGCTTGTCCTAAAAATTATTGTGCTCAAACAATCTACGACACTAGTAGAAATCGCTAAGCTACGTAATATAGAAAAGCCCACAGCAACAAAAATAATTCAGTTTCTTATTCAATACGAATTTATTGAGAGTACAGTTGGACAAGATAAGAGGTCCAGATTACTTACCCCTACCGCTAAAGGACACACAACTTATGAAGAGGTCATGATAATGATAGAGACTGTTCAAACCAATTATTTAAAGAATATCGATTCTGACACATTACTCATTATTAACGAGGCACTCTCGTCAATTGAAATTACTGAAGAATAGAAAGGATTTGTTATATTGGAAGAAAAATTATGGACTAAACCATTTATCATGGTTTCTTTGATCAATTTTATATTAATGTTATCAATGTTTTTATTACTTGTTACAATCGGTGGATACGCAGTTGACGAGTATCATGTCTCTACGAGTACTGCCGGCCTCGTATCTGGAATCTTTATTGTCGGGAGCTTATTCGGAAGATTCTGGGCTGGGAAAAATATTGACATTTTAGGTCAAAAGAAAGTGCTCGTAATTGGCGTACTCATATTTACGATTACAACTGCCCTCTACTTCGCATCGTTCAACTTACCATTACTTCTTGCAATACGTTTTTTAAATGGGATGGGCAATGGCATTGCCTCTACAGCTACAGGGACCATTGCTGCATTTATCACGCCAATAAAGCGCCGTGGCGAAGGTATCAGTTACTTTAGTATGAGTACAGTGATGGCAACTGCTATTGGACCGTTTTTGGGATTATCATTACTTCAGGTTATTTCCTTTAGACAACTCTTTATTTTCTGTTTAGTCCTTGCAGTTATCGGACTATTAATGGTGCCTCAAGTTAAAGTGAACCACGAAGTAAAATCTATGAACTCACACGCGCCGAAAGGCTTCCATGTTTCAGATTATATCGATCGTAATGCAATCCCTATTTCAATTGTTGTTCTTATTTGCTGTACAGCATATTCAAGTGTACTCAGCTTTATTTCATTTTTCACAAAAGAGAACAATTTGATTACTGCAGGAAGTTTCTTCTTCCTTACTTATGCACTAGTTGTACTGATATCCCGTCCAATCACAGGTAAACTTATGGATAGAAAGGGTACGAATATCGTGATGTACCCATCACTCATCTCCTTTTTCCTTGGATTATTGTGTTTAAGTATCACGCATGCTTCCTGGACTTTAATATTAAGCGCTGCATTGCTAGGATTTGGATACGGCAACTTTCAGTCTATTGCACAAGCAACAGCAGTTAAAGTTACAGATCATGAAAAGATGGGTCTTGCAACGAGTACATACTTTATCTTTTTAGACTTTGCGCTTGGATTCGGCCCTTATATATTAGGACTATTTATCCCGATGCTTGGGTTGCATGGCTTGTATCGTTACATGAGCATCCTAGTAATTATCGGAATGGTTGCATATTATATGCTGCATGGCAGGAAGGCACATCTTTATTCTTAAGTTTTTTCATATCTCTTTACTCTAGTTGCAAATTACTGCACAATATAATTTAGGATTAAATTTATGGATGTGAACAATTTGAATATATTTTTAACGGGTGCAACCGGTTTTGTCGGAGCACAACTAATCAATAAGCTGCTACAGAATAATAATCATCATTTGTATATTCTATATCGTGATGAAGCACGTAAGAATAAATTAATTACTAAGGAAAATGAAAGTCGCCTCCACTTTGTTCAAGGTGATATCACCTCGCCTAATTGTGGTCTTGACAAGGATGTTATAAAGCTTCTTCCAGAAATGGATTACTTTTATCATCTTGCAGCATTAGTGAAATTTGATGAAGAACTGCGCAACGATCTATTTAATATCAATTATCATGGAACATTACACGCACTTAACTTGGCAAAGGATTTAAATACAAAGCATTTCTTATACGTATCGACAGCATATACTGTCGGCACAAACGAGTATGCTAAGGAAATACTACATCCAATTGGTACACCAGTAAATAACCCATATGAAGAGAGTAAGATTAAAGCTGAACACGCAGTCGCTGAAAGCGGATTGACATATTCAATTTTACGACCTGCGATTATTATCGGAGATTCTGTGACTGGTGAAGCGGACTCTAAGTTCACGCTTTATGGCTTTATGAAAGCTTTGAAAGTATTTAAACGTAAGATGGACCGTAAAGGATTAATTGGCAAACAGCCATTTCGCTTATTCGCAGATGATAATTGTACATCGAACTTAGTTCCAGTTGATTATGTCGTTAAGGTACTGGCGCATGCTATCTTACATGCACAGCATGAAACAATTTATCACATAACGAATAATAATCCCCCAGAAAATTTAAAGGTGCTTGCAATGATTAAAAATCATTTAGAATTTGACACATTGACTGTCGCACCAACATCAGCACGTTCTACAATGAATGCTGAGGAAGCTGTGCTTAATGGCTTCATCCATGTATTTGAACCATATTTCAAGAAATCTATCGTATTTGAAGAAAATAATACAAAAATGTTGTTAAGCGAAGTAAATGAAACGACACTACAACTTACAGACGAGAATCTAGATTACATTATCGAAGTTTTCTTCAAATAAAAACAAGAATGGAATTAGTTTCCATTCTTGTTTTTTAAATTGTTCTTTTCTTTGCATAATTACGATAATAATCTTTAAATGTGATAAATACCTTTCTTTTCTCATCGTAAAGTTTATATTTAATTGTCTCCAGACTTTGTTTAAATGTGATTGTCGTTGCATACTGCAGTGGTTTAACTTCTTCGTGTGCAGTTTCGAGATAGTAATTTGGAATTCTCGGACTTAAATGATGCACATGGTGGAACCCAATGTTCCCTGTTAACCACTGCAATAATTTTGGTAATTTGTAATACGAACTCCCTTCAACTGCAGCTTTAACATAATCCCACTCTGAATTCTCTTCGAAGTACGATTCTTCAAATGTATGCTGAATATAGAACATCCATATACCAAGCATTGACCCGATAAACATAATCGGTAGAAATACCGCTGCAAAGAATGCAAATCCAAAGTACCAGATAATAGATCCATACACGACCAAGATTGCAATATTATGAAAATACGTATTTAATTTTTCTTTCTGCTTAGCACCTTTACTATTAATTCTGTTTGTAACGAACAATAAATATATCGGCCCTAAAACAAACATAACAAATGGATTACGATACATACGATAACCACGTTGCTTCCACTTACTTGCCGCTTCATATTCATCAATGGTCATCATCCATATATCACCGATCCCCTTCTTATCAAGGTTGCCGCTTGTTGCATGATGAATATTGTGTTCTCTGCGCCATTGCTGATACGGAAACATCGTCAAAAATCCAGTAAAATTTCCCATTGCATCGTTCCACTTCTTATTCTTAAAGAACGAACCATGACAACAGTCATGAAATATAATAAACGTTCGAACTAGGAAGAATGCTGCCACAATACTAACAGCTACTGATATCCATGGAGAAACACTGTAACTTAACATACTTATCGCTACAAGTACTAAATAAGGAACCAGTGTATTTAGCACCTGGACTAAACTTATTTGTAGTGCGGATTTCTCATAAGGCTTAACCATCTTTCTTAACATTAACTTTTTGTCTCTTTCCATAAGTCACCTCTAAATAAAATAATAATGAAACCACGATACCGAAAAGGATTGTCAGTTAATATTATTACCTAGTACTAATTTTATTACTACTCTATTATAACGTTTATTTTGAATAATAAAAGTAAAAAATAGCATATCATCGATTTTTTCGATGATATGCTATTTTAAAATTGTTATATGAATATATATATACTTACACATAGTTTATATCTAATAAAATTATTATATTAAAATAATAATTTTAGCCACCAATATAATTCATATTTATTTTCTTTTTCTTTCTTTGCCTCACAGTTTCGGCAGTACGTTCATCAGAATAACGATCCTGACGCACAGACCATAGTGCAATAAGCTTGTCCTTCAACTCCTGATCTGTCGCACCGCTTCTAATAAATTCTTTCAAGTCATAACCATCTGTTGCAAATAAACAACCAAATATCTTACCATCTGAACTTAAGCGTGTTCTTGTACACGTTGAACAAAATGATTCTGACACGCTTGTAATAAATCCGAGTTTTGCGCCATTATCATGAACATAATATTTCGCAACTTCGCCAAAGTATTTCGGTGGTTCATGCTTAATATTAAAATGCTCTGAAATATGCGTTATCATTTCCTGTTTCGTAATTACTTTATCAAAATTCCAGCCATTGTCATTACCAACATCCATAAATTCAATAAAGCGCAATGTTATTTTTTTATCTTTGAAATACTTGACCATCGGAATCATCTGATGGTCATTCATACCTTTTTGTATCACCATGTTCACTTTAACTTGTAAACCAATAGATACAGCGTGATCAATTTGTTCTAATATTTGATCCGCACTGATACCACGTCCATTTACCGCTTCAAATGTTTCATCAAGCGCGTCTAAACTGACATTTATGCGACGTAATCCAGCATCATATAATGCTTGTCCGTGCTTTTTCAGCAACAAACCATTCGTCGTTAAACCGATATCTTCTATACCTTCTATCGCTTGGATTTCGCGTATTAAGTCCGGTAAATCTCTACGCAATAGCGGCTCCCCACCTGTAATCCTTACTTTCTTGACACCGAGCTGTGCATATACTTTTGCAATACGCGTCAACTCTTCAAAGGACAGTAATTCATCTTTCGGCAGAAAAACATAGTCATCACCAAATATTTCTTTCGGCATGCAATATGTACAACGGAAGTTACAGCGATCTGTTACAGAAATACGCAGATCTCTAATCGGGCGCCCTAATTTATCTGTTATTTGTTTCATTTGTCACCCTCCTTACGTTCTGTAAATCAGTCTTTGTATTAATATTAGCATACCATTCGCTTTCGTCGCTTACTTCTGAAACAGGAACAAACTGTGCCTCAACCGTCAATTGTTTTAATGCATAACGCTTTTGTTTCATACTCTCTTGTATAACAGGTAGTAACGAACGATGATAAATCGCAATTGTGCGATGTACTTGTAAGTCATCCTTATAACACAGCGCATTTACATTTCGTGTATTAAAACAACTAATAAGATAGTCTATTGCTTCTGTTGTTATAAACGGTGTATCAACAGAGACGACGAAGTAACTTTCTGAAATACACGTTTCCATTACAGTGTATATGCCTGACATCGGGCCACAATCCGCTTCGATATCCGTTACTACGTGCATATCGAGTTGCTTCTCTTTAATTTCCTCTTCAAAGTATGAAGTCCTCTGTTTATTCGTGCTCAGAACAATGCACGATACGGTACTTTCTTTAAATGCTTCATATACATGCTCGTAAAATGGCTTACCATCGATTTTGTGAAGGGCTTTATTGCTGCCAAAGCGTGTAGAAGCACCTCCTGCTAATATAACACCGATCATTTAGCCACCACTAACAGGTGGAATTAATGCGACAACATCATCATTATGAATTACATCTTCGTCGCGTACAAACTCTTCATTAACAGCGATTTGAAATTGCTCATCACGTATTACCGGATACGTTTCATATAAATGCTTTCTAAACTGACTTACTTTAACAGGCTCAGCAAACGAAAACTGATCTTCTGTGCGATCCAGTTTTGCTTTAATATGTGCAAAATATAATACTTTCATCATATCACCCCTTATAATTCGGATGGTAACCTCTTTGGCCACCAATCCACTGTTCTCCGTCTTCCCATATTTCTTTTTTCCATATCGGAACAATCTCTTTAATGCGTTCAATCGCATATTCATTTGCTGCATAACTATCTTTGCGATGCGGACTCGATACACAAATCACCACTGCTATCTCTGATACTTCAAGATTACCGATACGGTGAGCAATACTTACTATCGTCTCCGGCCATTTCACGTTTATTTCCTGACCGATCTGTTCTAATTTTTTCTCTGCCATTGGAATGTATGCTTCATATTCCAGATACTCTGTTTTAACACCTTGTGTCCATTCTCTTACGATACCGGTAAACACACATACTGCACCTTGATGTGGCGTTACCGTCATCTTTCTATAATGTTCAACATCAATCGGCATCGTTACGACCTCAAATTGTTTCACGTGTATCACCTACCCAACTTTGTATGAATTTCTTTATCACTTGTTCACTATCAACGGATGTATCTACCATCAGTTTAATATTTTGTAACTGAGATAGCATCTCTTTATCTTCAGCATTGTTGTAAAGCACAATTTTATCGTAATGTGCCTGCTTATAACCTTCTACTAGCACAATATCCTTACACGTTACTTCTTCATCGATAATAGTCTGGAGTTCAATCGATTCATTCTTTCTTAGCTTATGAATATACGCATATCCCTGGACGATGCTTTCATCTGCTCCGTTCTCTATATATGTTATATGATCACGAGTTCTTGGAATATCTATTTCCTGTCCACCAATTTCACCGTGATGTTTAATAACAGACACTTCATAATCGAGTGTTTTCAATTGCTTAATAATACGATTCATCGTTGTTGTTTTTCCAGACTTTTTAAATCCAACGACTTGCAATACTTTTACCATGATGAATCCTCACAAGAAAGTTCTGTTAACAGGACATCTACAGTGTCACCTTGTTTAAACCCTCTCGTTCCCCCAGGTAAAACAATCATGCTATTGCTTTTTGCGATGCCGATCACTGCATTACTCTTATTAAATCCACTCGGCGCTACCGTCATATTACGGTAATCTAAATCCGCTCTTATAAATCTTGTAAATGGATTTGCTTTCGTGAAGTCTTCTGCAAGCGTTGCTTTAACCACAGTCGGATATACTTCGCTCTGACCCATCATTTTACGCAGTACAGGCTTCGTATATAGCTCAAACCCCGTGTAACAAGCGCTCGGGTTACCTGATAATCCAAAAAGAAATTTGTCATGACTTACCGCTACAGTTGTTACACTGCCTGGTCGCATCGCAACTTTGTTGAATAACACTTCTGCTGAAAGTTTGTTATATATTTCAGGCATGAAATCGAAGTCACCGACACTCACACCACCCGTAGTAATTACGATGTCATGTGCATCCAGGGCATCACGCACTACTTCGTATAGCGCATCGAAGTTGTCACCATGAACACGATAGTCTTTCACTTTAATACCCATCGCTTTACAAAGTGATGCAATCATCGGTCCATTTGAATTTCTAATTTTCCCTGGTGCAAGTGATTCATTCATTTCTACAAGTTCTGATCCAGTAGCAATTAGTGCAACAGTCGGCTTATGGTAAACGTTCACGTACTCATACGAGAAGGTCGCCAATACTGCGATTACACCTGCAGTAATTTGCGTTCCTTTCGGAATAACAACTTCACCTTGCTTACATTCTTCACCCTGCCTTGAAATATTTTCACCAGGTGTAAATGGTTTTCTAAGCGTAAAACCCTTTTCTATGAGCGACGTTTGTTCAAGCATAACGACAGCATCTGCACCCTCTGGAATTGGCGCACCAGTCATGATACGTACTGCTTCGTTGTCTTTTAGTTGTGCGTCACTTACATGTCCGGCACCGATATGATCGATAACTTTAAATGCCTTACGCGCATCACCACTTGCACCTTCTGACGCTTCACTTACAATCGCAAAGCCGTCATATGGCGACTTATCAAACATCGGTATATCATATGTTGCAATAATATCTTCAGCTAATGTATAGCCTAAACTATCGGTGTAATACTTATTCGTTACTATTTTATATTTAGCATGCTGTAAACATTTATCTATCGCTTCTGTAACTGGAATGGGTGTACGTTTTTCAAGCATCGTTATCCTACTTTCTCTAAATGTAGTATGATAGTTATAGTATACAAAAAGGAAGTGAAATGATGAACAATTTAACACACTTTAATGAACAAGGACGCGCTAAGATGGTAGATGTATCAGATAAACCTACCTCAACACGCACTGCTGTTGCTAAAACTTCGATTAAAGTAAACGCAGTCATTTATGAGCAAATCATCAACCACAAGAATAAAAAGGGCGATGTGCTTGGCGTGGCACAGGTGGCAGGTATTATGGCTGCAAAGAACACCGCACAAATTATCCCGATGTGTCACCCACTAAATTTAAGTGGTATCGATATTGCCTTTGAATGGGATACGATTGACGGTTATGAAATATTAATCACTTGCACCGTTAAAACGACCGGACAAACAGGTGTTGAAATGGAAGCTTTAACGGGTGCAAGCGCGACGGCACTTACAATATATGATATGACCAAAGCAGTTGATAAAGGTATGATTATCGGTCCAACTTATCTCGAACATAAATCTGGTGGCAAAAACGGCGATTTTAACCGTTAATTACTTATTAAGCTCATGCACAATGTGATGAATCTCTTGTGTAATGAGCTTTTTCATTGCGAGATTTACAGCACCAACTGATCCTGGTATCGAGAAAATTACGGTATTATCTTTCGTACCACATAACGCACGTGAGAGCATCGCTCGTGTACCTACATCTTCTGTATAGCTTAAATAACGAAATATTTCACCGAAACCTTCCAGTTCTTTATCGATAACAGACTTCACTACTTCAATCGTAACATCACGTTTTGCAATACCTGTTCCACCTGTCGTAATAATGACATCCACTTTATCATGCAGTAATTTCATAATGCTCGCTCGAATATCAGCCTGGTCGTCTTTAGCGATCAAGTAATGTTCACGTGAAACATCGATTTCAATACTTTTTAAATGTTCAACAATTGCCTTTCCGCCCTTATCCGTAGCATAATCTCTCGTATCACTTACTGTAATGACACCTACATTTAATTGTTTACGCACATCATTTGAATGTTCCATACTAATCGCTCCTAACCAAATAGTTGATGATAAACTGTCTTGCCTTCCGCCATCGATTGAACTTCATGAATAAGCATACGACCACCTTTAAACCGTACAATCGGATAGCCGTTAAAGTTAAACCGAATAAAATAAGGTGTTTCCTGGACGGTAATAGACAATGATTCTAAATGTTTTAACAATTCTTCATCACTAAACTGTGTGGTAATTTGAACAGTATCTCTCCCGCATAACATCGTTTCATGTGTACGTTTATGCAGTTCTGGATATGTTGCTTGTCCTCCGCACGTCATACACTCATCATCATACATACGAGAAAATTTAAGGGCTGTATGATCCATCTGCCATACATCACCAAACACTAATTTCGCATCAAACGGTGTCCCTGTTAATAACTTTAACGCATACGCCATCTGAAAGCTCGTTGCCATACTTACTGCAGGTTCTATAACACCTACTGTATCACAGGTTCTATTCATGATTGGTAACATACCCATCACACAATTAAAACACGGTGTTTCACCTGGAATGAACGGACATGCCACATAAGTCGACTCTACACACGCACCATAAATCCATGGGATATTATATTTATAAGCGAAATCGTTAATTAACAATCGCGTTTCAAAGTTATCTGTTGCATCTAATATACAATCACATTGCAAAAACGCCGCTTCTAGAAGCGGCGCATCAAGATGATCGATGTAAGTTTCGATTTGTATATCACTTCGGATTGCTTTTAATTCTCTTTCACAAGCAATCACTTTAGGTGTCGAATCAACTGCATCTTGTTCCTTAAATAGTGATTGTCGTTGTAAATTAGAAAGCTCAACATAGTCGCGATCAACAATCACAATTTTATTTACACCGCACCTCGCCATGGATTCTGCAAGATGTGTACCAAGTGCACCGCACCCTACAATCCCGACAGTCTTTTGAGATAATCTCTCCTGACCCTCCTGGCCGATACCATAAAATTTTATTTGTCTGTCATACCGCATATGTCATCCCCTAATTTCTGCCTTCTTTTTTGTCCATCCAGAACATTGTTATTAATGCAATTATACCAAACACTGCAAGGAAGGCAAAAGCTGGCTTGTTTGTACCGAAGTTTGCTGCACAAGCGGCAATAACTAGTGGCGGAAAGAATCCACCTAATCCACCCATCATCGAAACAATACCGTTAACAATACCTGCTTGTTTAGAGTAATATGTCGGAGCCAATTTAAAGATTAAGCCATTTCCTAACCCCGCACATGCTGAAATAACTAAACATCCGGCAGTAAAGAAAGAGATTTGATGGTTAATCGAAAGCATTGCTGCACCAATAATAAGACCAACAAACACAACTTTAAGGACATCCATAGCACGTAACTTGTCACCCAGCACGCCACCAATTGGGCGTAGTAATGTGGCAATCGCGATAAATATACCTGTACGTATTCCTGCATCAACTTTATCTAATCCAAAGTTATTAACCAAGAAGTTCGGCAAGAACAATCCAAATGCTACAAATGAACCGAATGTAATGAAGTACCAGAAGCTCAGTAAATACAGTTTATACTCTGGTAATACACCTTTAATTTGATCCATTAATGGTTGTTTTACTTTCGGCTCATCTTTATCTCCTAATAAGAAGTTCAGTAGCGCAAATAATGCCATAACTACTAAATAAGATTTAACAGTGTTGCTCCAGCCAATTGCATTCGCAAGCGGTGGTGCTGCGAACGCTGATACAGCAGTTCCGATATTCCCCATTCCATAAATACCATTCGCTAAACCATGTTTTTCTTTCGGGAAGTATTTCGGTACACTCGTAACACCTACAGAGAAGATTGCGCCCCCAACACCTAAGAAAAGGCCTGAAATCATCAGCATCGTAGTAGACTGTGCTAAACTAAGTAAAAATACTGGAATCAATAAGAATATAAACGAGAATAAGAATACCTTTCTTGCACCGATTAAGTTGGCATAATAACCAAGTGGGATACGCAAAACTGAGCCAAGAATAACTGGTATCGCTAAAATAATTGCTTTCTGACTTTCTGGAATGGTAAATTCTTGTGACATAAATGGCATAAGCGGTGCAATGATTGTCCATGCCATAAACCCTGCAACTAAACTTAACGTCTGTAAGGGTAACTGTACTTTACTTGTTGATTTGTCCATTTCTTTCACCTTTTTCATTAGTTTGTGATTTACTATACAAAACTATTGTAAGGCGATTGTGATACATTTAACATTGGGGAATTCCCCCTATAACTGAGTCATTTCCCTATATAAAGAGAGAACTAGAACTCTTTCAAGTTTTAGTTCTCTCTTTATATAATCTTTGTATTCAATACCTCTAGAAGCGTTTCTTCATCTTTTATCTTAAATACCTTTTCCGCCATTGTGAACAGTACACTCTCTTCCTTATACATGTGCACCATACAAATTTCGTAACCTTCGTTCAAATCATTCAACAGGAGATTAATATCTTCTACACTCAGTTCCATCATATTTGTAACACCGTTAAAGTGATTAAAATATTGTGCCATCTCATCATGCTCAGCTTCAATTGTCAGTATTGGACCTTGATCTGTTCCAATATAACTTCCTAGAACAGGAAAGAAAAACTGCTCTTCTTTTGCCTGGTGCTTATCAAGTACCGGTAAAAACTCCGACACTTTTTCTTTTAATAACTTTAGTTTATGATATTTTGAAAGCATCGCTTCTGTAGCTTTCACATCCATCATGATTTGATACCATTCATGTAATAGTGAACGCATCAATATGTGTTCATTCTCTAAAATACGCAGTGCTTTCATCTTTGTTTGAAATTGCATCGTGTCACTACCTTTTTTAAAATTCAAGTAATTTTTTCTTAAGTGCGTATTCTACAAGTTCCGGTTTACTTTTAAGCTCTAGCTTATCCATGATTCTTGCTTTATGTGCTTCTACAGTTTTTACTGAAACATATAACATTTCAGCTATTTCTTTTTTACCATAGCCTTTCGCAATTAAAGGTAATATCTCTAATTCTCGTTTTGTTAATATTTTTAAATGATCATTTTTCGCTGAGTACTCTGTATCATGGTGTATTAATTCATGCACGAGTGACGTTGCCATCTTAGGATCGATATAAGTTCCCTCTTGATAGACCGTTCGCACTGCTTTAATCAATTCTTCGTCTGGAGCATTTTTCAGAATATAGCCGTTTGCACCATTTTTGAGAACATGAAACAAATACTCTTCATCATCATACATCGTCAATATCAGTATCTTTGTCTCAGGAAATGCCTCTTTTATTTTACCTGTAGCAATTAATCCTGATTCTCCTGGCGGCATACTTAAGTCCATAATCAGTACATCTGGTTTATATTGCGAGACCATTTGGAAAGCTTCCATACCATCTGCTGCTGTTGCAACAACTTCCATATTGTCTTGATAGTTCAAAATCATCGAGAATCCCGTACGCACAACTGCATGATCATCTGCAATTACAATCTTCATATTTATCCCCCTAGAGTGGGATGGTTAACGTTACAAACGTACCTTTTCCTGTTTCGCTATTAATCTCAACATACCCATTGACGATAGCCGCACGTTCTTGCATACCAAAGAATCCGAGTCCGGATCCTTTTGGTGTATCTCCTGGTGTAAACCCATCTCCACTGTCGCTAATTTCTACTGTTAATTCGGTTTCATCTTTTTGTATAAATACATTTACTTCATCGACATTCGCATATTTTAAGGCATTCAGTATTGCTTCTTGTGTAATTCTGTATACTGCTGTTTCTATCTCATTAGAAAAACGAATGTTGCCTATATTCTCATCCATATTAACTTCAAGACCATAGCTCTTTTCAAGTTGCTTAAAATGAGAGTTAAATGCTGCTACTAAACCAAGATCATCTAAAGAAGAAGGCCTCAACTCTAAGGATAGATTGCGTATATCATCCATTAGTCGTGCGATTGAACCTTCCATCATCTGAAGATGCTTCTCTTTCTCTTCTTCAGTCTTATATTTCATCAAACGAATGTCAACTGATACATTAAGCAACTCTTGAATCACACTATCGTGCAATTCTCGTGAGATTCTTTTTCTTTCATTTTCCTGCGCACTAATAATTTTTTGTGTAATTGTTTTCTGATGAAGAATTTCCTGCGTTTTTATTTGCTGGGAAATATTTTGCAATGTCAGTACTTTAGTGCCGTTATTTTCTTTTAGCACGACGTAAGATGCTGAATACGGTTTAGGCTCCCCATTTTCATCTTTTAGAAATAATTGAAACGACTGATTATTTTGTTCACGTTTAATAAAACAGTCTTTGCACTCCATTATTGCATTTTCACTTGTAACTCCTAAACATGTGCGACAAAGATTTCTTGTCAGACCATCAATATTGTCATGTAAATCAATCACTTTTTGAGCGGCTTGATTCATTGTGAGTATATTGTTCTTTTCATCTATAAATATGATGAGTTCATCGGTATCGTTATAAAAGGCATCAACCAATCCATCATCATTTATTTCACGCTCAAGTTTCGACACTATTGATCACATCCTTACAATAAAAAGTACCGAGTCCTTGCTCAAGACTTTTTTTGAGCTGTTCATGCATCGTTAAAGTAAACGGACGTTTACTTCTATTCCCAATAAGAAGTACAGCTGCAACTTTATTGTATTTCCATAATGGTACAGCGATAAAACTCGTTAACTTTTCAAAACGAATAATTGGAAAATCAAATAGGTGTGCATTCAAACTACTGGATTCAATATCAAGCTCAATCCAGTCTCGCCCTGTTTTAATTACGATACCGGCGACACCCTTACCTTTTTTTAGTTCAATCTTCTTGTAACGTTCATTTGTTTCACCCGAAACATGGCGCCAGTGAATATCTGTCTGTAAAATTAAATCAGAAGGCATCGCGAGTCCGATAAAATCTACATTCAGTGATTCTCTAAGCTGGTCTATCATCGCTTGATAATCATGCATCATTTACACTCCTTTGCCTTCTGATTATAACTTATTATTTATGTTTACGATATATAATGTGACTGCGTCCGACATAGTTTACAGGTACACTCCATACATGGACAAGACGAGTAAATGGCCACAATGCTGTAATTAAGAATCCTGTGATTACGTGAATCTTGAAAGATAATGGAACACCTTCCATATATCCTGCTTCAGGTCTTAATATTAATAATCCGCGGAACCATTCAGAGATTGTATTACGATAATCAAAGTCTGGTAATGTAGCATTCGTTACGATTGTTGAATAACAGCCGATAAATACGATGAATAGTAATAGAAAGTTAACAAGAATGTCTGATAACGAGCTTAGCTTTCTTACGTTTTCATTTGTTACACGACGTGCTGTCAACAATAACATACCAATAAGCGTGACGATTCCGAAGATGCTTCCGATATATACGGCACCGATATGATATAAATGATCACTCACACCAATTGCACGCAACCAGCTTGCAGGAATACCTAGACCTACGACATGCCCTAATATAACCGGGATAATTCCTAAGTGGAATAAAATACTCCCCCACATCAACGACTTCTTCTCTACAAACTCACTTGACTTTGCCGTCCATGAAAACTGATCATATTTAAACCTAAAAATATGACCAATAATAAAAATCGCAATACACGCATAGGGGAATATTACCCACAATAATTGATTACCCATTTAACGTCACCTCATTCTCATCTTTAATCAAACATGCCTTACATGTTTCTCTTATCGCCAAGATTAAATGATAATATGGGCTCTTAATATGTTCTAATGCTTGCAGCAGATTATACGTACCATCTTCAATGACCATTAATAACAACCCCATGCTTTCCTCTGCACGTTCATCTCCGCGCCAATCCGCTGCATAAATAAATTCACACATTAATGGCAAGAAGTCTGACAGTTCTGATGAAGGCATTTCAAGTCCAAACATTTCATACAATACTTTAAGTCGTGCAAGCATTTGTCCGCGTTCTTTCTTATCCTGGAATTTAACATATGTCATGTATAACGTCGTCTTCTTTTCAAAGTCAAATGTCGACGTATACACTTCCTGAATTTCAGACAAGCTAATTTCATGCATATTATTCCAGTACTGATTGATTGCTTCATAAGCAGGATGATCCTCTGCAAACACCCCGTCGAATTCTCTTGGATGAAAATTTAATTTTTCTGGGTAAATGAGCTGGTGACTAAAGAATCCAAATGCACGTTTATAATCATAAAGTTTATTTAAATCAATCACGCCAAATACCTCCATAGAAGTTATCTTCATAAACTTCTTTACCAGACTTACCAGCAGGTACTGGACCACAACCGTCACAATCTGCGCCGAAGTTATCGCTTGTATAACCCTCGCCACCTTGAGCGCTATACGTATTCATGTATCCTTCTTTATGTGATGTCGGGATGACAAAGCGGTCTTCATGCTTTGCAATTGCAAGTAATCGATACATTTGTTTCACTTGATGCGCTGTCATGCCGATACGGTCTAAACGTGACGCGTCGAAGTCTTTACCACTTGAAACGGCTCTCATGTAACTACGCATCATCGCCATACGTTGCAACGCTTCTTTTACAGTTTGTGCATCTCCTGCGGTTAACATGTTTGCTAAGTATTGAATTGGTAAACGCATCTCTTCAATTGCAGGGAAGATCATATCTGGGTTCTTGATAGAATCTTTACCTTCAAAGTAGTTCATAATCGGACTAAGTGGCGGGCAGTACCATACCATTGGTAATGTACGATATTCAGGGTGTAATGGAAATGCGAGTTTGTATTCAATTGCAAGTTTATATACTGGTGAGTTTTGTGCTGCTTCAATCCAGTCTTGTGCAATACCATCACGCTCTGCCTGAGCAATCACTTCTGGGTCATGAGGATCTAAGAATAAATCGAGTTGTGCTTGATATAGATCTTGCGGATCCTTTACAGTCGCTGCTTCTAATACACGGTCAGCATCATACAGTAATACACCTAAATAACGCATACGTCCCGTACATGTTTCAGAACATACTGTCGGAAGTCCTGCTTCAACACGCGGGAAACAGAAGGTACATTTCTCAGCTTTGTTCGTTTTCCAGTTGAAGTAAACTTTTTTATAAGGACAGCCAGTCATACAATAACGCCACCCACGACAAGCATCTTGGTCTACAAGTACGATACCATCTTCATCACGTTTATACATTGCACCGCTCGGACAACTTGCCACACAAGATGGATTTAAACAATGTTCACATAGACGTGGTAAGTACATCATAAACGACTGTTCAAAATTGAACTTAATTTCTTCTTCAATCTTTTGAATGTTTGGATCTGTTGGTCCTGTGATGTGCGCACCAGCTAAGTCATCTTCCCAGTTCGGGCCCCACTGTAAGTCCATTTTTTTACCTGATACTAATGATTCAGCCGTTGCGACTGGTGAATGCTTTTGTTCTTTCGCGTTCGTAAGATTAGCATAATTGTAAGTCCATGGCTCATAATAGTCTTTCATTTCAGGCATATCTGGGTTATAGAAGATTTTCCCTAAAGCAATTTTAGAAAGTTTAGAACCTGATTTAAGCTCTAATTTTCCTTTGCTGTTTAACTGCCAGCCACCTTTATATACTTCCTGGTCTTCCCAGCGCTTCGGATAGCCGATACCTGGTTTTGTCTCTACGTTGTTAAACCACATGTATTCAGCACCTGGACGATTCGTCCAGGTACTTTTACATGTAATACTACATGTATGACACCCGATACATTTATCTAAATTCATTACCATTGCGACTTGTGCTTTAATCTTCAAGCCAATCAACCTCCTTCATCTTACGTACAGCAACGTAAACATCACGTTGGTTACCAATTGGACCATAATAGTTAAATCCGTAACTAATTTGTGCATAACCCCCAACAAGTTGCGTTGGCTTCAAGTGAATACGTGTTGGCGCATTATGTGAACCACCACGCGTATCTGTAATTTCAGACCCTGGTGTTTGAATATGTTTATCTTGTGCATGATACATGAACATCGTACCGCGTGGCATACGGTGAGAAACCACAGCACGAGCTGTAACAAGTCCATTACGGTTATATACTTCCAACCAGTCGTTATCGTTAATGTTATGCTGTGCTGCATCTTCATTGTTGATCCATACTGTTGGACCACCGCGGAATAATGTTAACATGTGTTGATTATCCTGGTATGTTGAGTGAATATTCCATTTACCGTGTGGTGTTAAGTAACGTAAAACCAAACTATCTACGCCACCTTTAATCTTCTTATCTTTCGTGCCAAATACCATTGGTGGTAATGTCGGTTTGTATACAGGCAGTGATTCACCAAATTGCTGGAATACTTCATGGTCAATATAGTAACTTTGACGCCCTGTTAACGTTCTAAATGGAACGAGTCGTTCAATGTTCGTCGTAAATGGTGAATAACGACGACCTAATTTGTTCGAACCTGGGAATACCGCAGTTGGTATCACTTCACGTGGCTGTGCTGTAATGTTCTGGAATGTAATTTTCTCAGCTGCACGTTCTGCTGAAATATCCTTTAATTCCATACCTGTTTGTCGTTCAAGATCTTCATATGATTTTTGTGATACATGGCCGTTTGTTGCCGATGAAACGTTCAGAATAACATCTGCAACGCGTTTTGCTGTATCAATTCTTGGCAATCCATTTTTCACTGTATCATCTTCATACGTACCCACCATCGAGCGTAATTCATCGTATTCTTCTTTAACGCTGAAACTTACGCCGTGCGCGCCTACTTTACCATTCTCCAGCAAAGGTCCTACTGATATATATTTGTCGTACACTTCCGTATACGTACGATCTACAATCGCAAATCCTGGCATCGTTTTACCCGGAACTGCTTCTACTTCACCTTTAGTCCAGTCACGAACAATGCCCATAGGTGTAGAAATTTCTTGCTGTGAGTCATGTGCAAGTGGTGCAGTGACAACGTCTTTGAATGTACCTTTTAAGTGACGTTCTGACATTTCAGAGAACGTCTTCGCGATAGATTTATAGATATCCCAGTCACTTCTTGATTCCCAAAGTGGATCTACGGCTGGATTAAATGGATGAACGAACGGATGCATATCTGTAGAAGATATATCATGTTTCTCATACCAAGTCGCAGCTGGTAATACAATATCTGCGTAAAGTGGCGTTGTCGTCATACGGAAATCAAGTGCTATTAGTAGGTCCAGCTTACCTTCAGTATCTTCACGCCATACGACTTCTTCAGGCTTTTCTGTTTCATTAGGTTCAGCAAGTAATCCATGCTTTGTACCTAATAGATGTTTCATAAAGTATTCCTGTCCTTTTGCTGAAGAAGAAATTAAGTTAGAACGCCATACGAATAATGTTTTCGGATGGTTCTTCTTATTATCGGGATCTTCTACTGCAAATTTCGTTTCACGTGATTTCACGCTTTCAACTGCACGTTTTAATATTTCTTCATTCGTAAAGTTGCCGGCTTCACGCGCATCTTCTCCGAACAGTAAACTGTTCGTATCAAACTGCGGATATGATGGTAACCATCCCAGACGTGCAGCAAGCACGTTATAATCTGCTGGATGCTGATGTTTTACATTCTCTGCAAGTGGTGATGTTAATGCATCTACACCAGATTCTTCGTATTTCCATTGATCAGTAGCAAAGTAGAACCAGCTCGTTGCGTTTTGTAATCTTGGTGGTCCTTGCCAATCTTTTGCGAATGCAATTGTGGACCATCCTTCAATCGGACGACATTTCTCCTGACCGACATAATGTGCCCAGCCTCCGCCATTTACACCTTGTGTTGCACATAATGTAACTAAGTTTAATACTGAACGGTAAATTGTATCTGAGTTAAACCAGTGGTTTATACCCGCGCCCATAATAATCATTGAACGTCCACCAGTGTCGATTGCATTTTGTGCAAATTCACGTCCAACTTGAACAACGATGGATGGTTTTACACCTGTAATCTTCTCTTGCCAAGCTGGTGTATAGATAGAACTTTCATCATCATAATCTTTTGCTTCTAAATCTGTGTTAAAACGGTTTACACCATATTGAGACAACATTAAATCATAAATTGTAGCAACATATTGTTCTGTACCATCATCAAGCGTGACTTTCTTCGCTGCAATCGGACGTTTGAATGTTCCATTACCTGCGTTATCAAAGAACGGGAACACAACCTCAACAACTTCATGACCTTTATCTTTAATAGTCATTGCAGGATCAATTTTTGTACCGTCTGCTGTTTCTAATTTAATATTCCATTTCACATCTTTTTCCCAGCGTTGTCCCATCGTACCGTTAGGCACAACGATTGATTCCGATAAATCATCATATACGACTGGTTTCCACTCACTATGCTCAGAAGTATCTCCTAAATCACTCGAACGTAAGAAACGTCCTGCTTTCAATGTATCTTCATGTTTATCTAACATAATTAAGAACGGCATGTCTGTATATTGTTTTGCATACTCAATAAACATCGGTTCCTGACGTTTTTCATAAAACTCATCAAGTATTACATGTGTCATACCCTGTGCAAGTGCTGCGTCGGTACCAGGATTCGGTGCTAACCAGTTATCTGCAAACTTAACATTTTCAGCATAGTCTGGTGCTACTGATACAACTTTCGCACCTTTATATCTAACTTCTGTCATAAAGTGAGCATCTGGTGTACGTGTTAGTGGTACGTTAGAACCCCACATAATAATATATCCGGCATTATACCAGTCACTCGATTCTGGAACATCTGTCTGCTCACCCCAAATTTGCGGAGATGCTGGCGGTAAATCTGCGTACCAGTCATAAAACGATAACATTTCCCCACCCAGTAACGAGATGAAACGCGCACCTGATGCATATGAAATCATACTCATCGCAGGGATTGGCGTAAAACCTGCGATACGGTCTGGACCGTATTTCTTGATCGTATAAATTAATTGTGCTGCAATAAGCTGTGTTACTTCACGCCAGTTCACACGGACATGACCACCCATACCACGTGCTTGTTTATATGCCTTCGCCTTTGCTTCGTCTTCTACAATTGACTGCCAGGCACGTACGGGATCTCCAATCGTTTCTAAAGCTTCTTGCCACATGCGCCATAACACCCCGCGAACATAAGGAAACTTAATACGTAACGGACTATACTCATACCATGAAAATGAAGCACCACGTGGACAGCCACGAGGCTCGAATTCAGGCATGTCCGGACCACATGATGGATAGTCGATTTGTTGATTTTCCCATGTGATAATGCCGTTTTTAACGAAGACTTTCCATGAACATGAACCTGTACAGTTTACGCCATGCGTTGTTCTTACAACTTTATCGTGACTCCAGCGCTGACGGTACATCTTTTCCCATTCGCGACTTTTCTCTTCTAATACTGACCAATTTCCATTGAATTTTTCTGTTGGTTTAAAGAAACGTAATCCTGTTCCAATTGCCATTTATAACACTCCTTTTAGACATTCGCCCTCTTACTTTAGATTATGAAACTTTTCACAAGTTAGAGCCATTGGGGAATGTCCTAAAGTGTGTAGGGGAATCCCTATAGATAACCGTTTAATAATATATTCAAAATTTTTATTTTGAAGCAATTGTCAAATACGTTATGTGCTTAATTTGATATGATATAACTAAAGGGGGAATCATAATGACGCCTGAAGTTTATGTTACAAATAATATATTGAAGTATAATCGTGACGGATTACGTGAGGAGCATGATCAGATTGCAACTGAATTCCCATTAACGATTTATATCAATAACGAAGAATTCGCAACAATAGTGTGTACACCTGATTATATGAAAGAACTTATCATAGGGTTTCTAGCCTCAGAAGGTGTGATAAGAAAGTTTAGCGATATCGAGAAATTCCATCTTGATGATTCTAAAGGACTGTGTCATATTACACTTACGCGCGAGATACATTCAATTCATGCAAATCACTCAAAACGTATGATCAGTTCTTGCTGTGGGAAAAGCAGACAGTTTTATTTTGTTAATGATATGCAAACGTCTAAAGTATCTACAACTGAGAAGACGATTACGCCAAGTGAAGTCATTCGTATGATGCAGCATCTTCAAAGTGAAAGTAAAGCATTTC
The DNA here is from genome assembly GCF_058188655.1 of Macrococcus sp. CoH-51_TC_04. Lineage (NCBI taxonomy): Bacteria > Bacillati > Bacillota > Bacilli > Caryophanales > Staphylococcaceae > Macrococcus > Macrococcus sp. CoH-51_TC_04. The sequence continues at coordinate 101,260 of NZ_JBVGOY010000005.1, read as the reverse complement.
AAGTAACGGGAGGCCTGCATAACGCAGCAATCAGCGATGGCGATGCCTTCCACTTACACCGCACAGATATCGGTCGACATAATGCAATGGATAAACTATATGGGCATTGCATATTAAATCGCATCCCAATTAAAGATAAAATATTAATATTCTCGGGTAGAATCTCTTCTGAGATACTGATAAAAGCCTCTAAAATTGGTGTAGGGATAATATTAAGTAAATCTGCTCCGACAGATCTTGCAATTAAGCTTGCCGATGATTTAAACATTACCGCAATTGGATTTATAAGAGAGGATAGCTTTAATGTATACAGTCACCCCGAACGCTTAATTATATAAATTTCTGCATAATAAAAAGCGCCGATTAAGCGCTTTTTATTATATATTTAAACTTCTTTTTATTTGTGGGTTCTTTCTTAAAGATACAGCAAGTAGTGCTGCAAGTAATGCTTTAATAAAATCTCCTGGCAAGAAAACCAATACAGAAGTATAAGCTTTCATTAGATCCATTTTTAAGTTTTGCGCCATGAATGCCCCACCAATTAAATTACATAAAATTGCACCGATAAGCGCATTAACAATAAATACTTTCCACACTGAAAAGTGTCTCATCTTATCTGTAAATAAGCCGATTAAATAGGCAACAATAATATATGATAATAAATAGCCACCTGTCGGACCGAAAAATAATGCGAATCCTCCGCGGCCACCAGATAATACAGGTGCACCCACTGCTGCAAGCAACAAGAATAATAATACAGCAAACGTACCTTTCTTACGTCCTAACAAACAGCCTGCCAGCATTATGCTTAAATTTTGAAGAACAATCGGAACAGGCAAACCAGGCACAGGAATCGGAGGGATAATACCCATCGCAGAGATTAAAGCTGCAAACATTGCGATAATCACTAAATCTTTCAATTTCATTTCTTAAACCTCATTTCAACAGAATAAACTTATTCTACACTATTCGTTAACCTTTTAGTACAAAAAGTTAACAATGGATATAAAAAAATAGCTGGAATATCCAGCTATTCATCATTTCAAATTCATTAACTTGTCTTTCAGAACTTTTCTTTGATGTTCTAAAGAAATTGGATCATTAAACCAGAAATCTTCAGAATCATATTCAACGAGGCGGTTATTTTTAACTGCATCCATGTTCTTCCACAAATTAGATTCAGTTACTGTATTTGTAGCAGACCCTGCATCACTTGACACGAGTACAATATCTCCTGCATAACTACTCAAACTTTCAGAAGAAACTTTCTTCCATCCTGTCGGTTTAACATCTTTAACAATTTTATCCTGCATCTTCAAGTCAAACGCTTGATAAATAATTTCTGATCCACGGCCCCAGTTATCGCCATACACATAGATTTCTTTTTGGAAGAACTGGAAGATAGAATAAGTTTTATCTTCACCAAGATGTTTTTTAATTTCTTTACCATCTTTTTTCGTCTCTTTATTCCATTTATCCACAAATGCTTTTGCTTCTTTTTCTTTACCAACAATTTTTCCTAATAATTCGTGTACTTCTAAATAATCATGCTTTGTATATGTAAAAGGAATTGTTGGTGCAATTTTTTCATACTTCTTATTATCTTTATCAGTATCAAATGAAATAATTAAATCTGGTTTTAGTTTAGCGACTTTCTCAACATCGCCTGGATTTAACTGTTCTACACCCTTAAGCTTCGGTTTTAATATATCAGATTGGAATGCATATTGATCTGCTCCAACCGGAGTAACACCTAAATCAATTAAATTCCCAACATAGCTTGCACCCATAACAACGATACGTTTTGGTTCTTTTGGAATTTTTATTGTTTTGCCGCTATCTGTTTTAAATTCTACTGTTGTTTCTTTTTGCTCTTTCTTGCTATCTTTATTCCCGCATGCTGCGAGCATGATAATACATACGATGAATAATACTAATATTTTTTTCATTACTTTCCCTCCAATTGATATTGATTATCATTACCAATTAATTATATGAACAATCATTGACAAAAGCAATATCTTTTTTATATCTTTTATTACATTGAATTTCATATATTCTATCTCTATAATCGAGGTAATATGCAATTTAAGGAGGGCTATCATGAATAATACGACAAAAGGCATCATTCTTGTTACATTAGGGGCAATATTCTGGGGTGTAGGCGGGACAGTATCACAACAAATGTTCCAGACTTTTAAACTTCCTCTTGATTGGTTTATTACTGTAAGATTAATATTCAGTGGATTATTCTTATTGCTACTTGCTGTTATTAGAAAACAAAATATTTTCAACCTCTTTAAAGATCGCTATACTATGATACATCTCATTATATATTCAATATTTGGAATGCTTGCAGTACAGTATACTTTTCTTGCCTCAATAGAAGACGGAAATGCTGCTGTCGCTACTTTACTACAGTATTTAGCACCTATTGTCATTTTAATTTATTTGCTTAGCACACGTAAAATTAATTTTAGGTTGATTGATTTTATCGTCATCGCTGTATCTACATTCGGGACTTTTCTACTTCTTACAAGTGGTAATATTAATAACGTTGTCGTCCCACCCAAAGCCATCATCTGGGGATTGCTCAGCGCAGTGGCAGCTGCATTTTACACAATGTATGCTGGACGACTATTTGTTCATAATAAACCATTAGTTATTATTGGATGGGCAATGCTCTTTGCAGGAATATTTATCAGTCTTTTCAATAGACATTGGTATATTAACCCTTTTGCGATGGGAAGTGTGGCCATCGGATATTTAATCTTTGTGATTATCGTAGGAACTGCACTTGCATTCTTCTTATATTTATTAAGCGTGAAATATATCGATCCACAACTTACTGCATTACTTGGATGTATAGAACCACTTACCGCTATTATCGTGAGTATCCTTTGGCTGAAACAGCCATTTAATTTTATTCAGATTATTGGAATGATTATTATATTAGGTGTCGTCCTCTTTATATCCATCATTAATTCTAAAGAAAAAAAAGTACAAAAAAACACATGAAATCAATGCGTTAATGCGCATTGATTTCATGTGTTTTTAATAATTGAGTCACAATATTGCGTTCAACAGCATCATCCATCGGTGGATTATGCAGGCCTGCTCTCATCGACCTTAATATTCTTTCTAATATTCTTGTACGTTCCAGGCTCTTTGCCCCTAATACGCGCATTGCTAAATCAATAATTTCAAGTCCATTATTGACAATGATATGTTTTGACAGCTGGAATGTAAGTCCGAGATGTTCTGTCTTACCTTCCAAGTGCATATCGCATGCATGATAAATGAAATGACGAGACTGCATCATCAGCATCTCCATTTTAGCGAGTTTATCCTGAATATGAGGAAGTTCACTGATGGTCGTCTGCAAAGAGTTTGGTTGATACGTTTTACTGAATTGTACTGCTTCATCTAGCGCACGTTGTGCAAGACCGAGATAAACTGCCGGAATATGCATCAACCATGGATTCGCAAGCTTTTCTTTATTAATTTCAACTCTGTTGCGTTCATTGATGTTCACATCATTAAAAATGACATCATGGCTAGCCGTTGCACGCATCCCTAACGTATCCCATGTCTCAACGATTTCAATACCAGCACTATCAGCTGGGACATAATAGAACCCCATAGCAGACGCTTCAGTATCGTAAGCTCCTACAAGCATGTGCGTCAGACGATGACTCATGGATGCAAAGGTCTTAGTGCCATTAATTACATACTTCTCTCCAGCATGTACCGCATTCGTAGATGGACGACCTCCTCGCGTCGGGCTTCCCATCTCGCTTTCGGATACAACGCGATTCGTGATTGCACCCTTTTTTACGTCTTCAGCAAATTGCAACATCATCTCTTCCGACCAGAGGTTTAACTCAAATACTTCTCCCACAACACCAAGATGCCAACCAATGGATAAGGCTGTTGATTCATCATAATATCCAAGTAAAGACTGAATCACGATAAGTTCTTTAATATTACACCCAGCACCACCATGTTCAACAGGCAAAGTTAGCATGTGATACTCATGTTTAATCAACCAATCGATAAGCTGATTGTTAAGCACTCCTTTTTTATCAGCTTCTGCGGCCGTTCGTTCTAACCACTCTCTGTTTGCTTCGAATAATGCTTTCCATTTTAATTCGATGCTGCTTTCAAGAAATAATTCATTTTCCATTGCTGTCATTCTCCTCTCATTGAAATTGTAACACTTTTATTTACAACTATCATTTTCGATAAGCGTGTATTCATATAATCATATATAATGATATTAACAAATTAACAATTAGGACGAAAAATATGACTTTATCCAGTTTATTAAATGACGAAAACTTTATATCACCCATAATCATCTCGCTCAAAGTCGCAGTGAGTGCAACAATATTAAGTTTCGTATTGGCACTTTTATTACATTATTTATTATCCAGGAAATATTTTAAAGGAAAGACGATTTTAGAAGCTATCATTATGATGCCAATGGTACTTCCTCCAACCGTTGTAGGATTTTTACTGCTCATCTTATTTGGTAAACAAAGCGTAATGGGGAGATTTATAGACCTACTCTTTCACCAGCCAATTATCTTTACAATTTATGCCGCTATTACCGCATCTACTCTTGTCGCTTTACCATTAATGTATCAATCAATAAAAATAGGTATAGAACAGATTCCGGAAAATTTATATCATGTTGCCCAGCTTGATGGCGCTTCAAAGTTTCGCATGTTTACACATATTACTTTACCTTTATCGAGAGCGGCCTTGCTAACTGGAACTTTGTTAGCCTTTGCACGCGCAATCGGAGAGTTCGGTGCAACACTTATATTCGCCGGCAATATACCTGGTGTTACCGAGACGATGCCGACAGCAATATATGTAGCAATTGAAAATAATGATTTGCATCTTGCATACGCCTGGGTTTTCATAATGATTGTGATGTCATTCTTCATGATGATCGCCACACAACGATTAAGAAAATAATAAATCTCTATAACCCTACACTTTATAATACCTTTGCTTGAAAGAAGATAGCATTGTAAGGTAGACTGAAAGTGTTCAAATATATTTATTAAAGGAGAAAATATAATGTCTAAATCAACACCACACATTAAACCAGAAAACAATCCAATCGCAGAAACAATTCTCTTACCTGGAGATCCACTTCGCGCTAAGTTTATTGCAGACACATATTTAGAAGACGTTGTTCAATTTAATGAAGTACGTAATATGTTCGGATACACTGGAACTTATAAAGGAAAGCGTATCTCAGTTATGGGTACTGGTATGGGGATTCCGTCTATCGGCATCTATTCTTATGAATTGATTCATACCTTTGGTGTGAAAAATTTAATTCGTGTAGGTTCTTGTGGCGCAATGCAAGAAGATATTAACGTATACGATATTATCATTGCTCAAGGTGCATCAACGGACTCTAACTACGTGGCGCAATACGGACTACCTGGTCACTTCGCACCAATCGCTAACTTCGATTTACTTGCACGTGCGAAACAATTAGCTGATGAAAAAGGTGCTGTCAGTCACGTTGGTAACGTATTATCATCAGATATCTTCTACAATGCGAATGAAGACGCAACTGATAAATGGCGTTCAATGGGCATCTTAGCTGTTGAAATGGAATCTGCAGGATTATACATGAATGCTGCTTATGCTGGTGGAGACGTTCGTGCACTTGGAATCTTCACAGTAAGCGACCACTTACTAACACACGAAGAAACGACACCTGAAGAGCGTCAAACATCATTCACTAATATGATGGAAATCGCATTAGAAATCGTAGAGTAATACAATAGATCAATAAGCCGATACTTCTAAGAAGTATCGGCTTATTAATTAGAGTTTCTGTTTTAGTTCGTATAATTTATAAAACGGGCTAAGGGGTAAAATAAAGTCTCCAATATATTCTTCAATATGTGCATTGAAGCCTTTCTTAAATTTAAGTACACCATAATCTTCAGCATCTTCAGTGAATACACCCGTTACACCATAAAAATTATAAGTTTTTAAATTCAGGCTCTTGGCATACTTAATCATTTCAAACATCATATTATAGGGCCCCATAAATTGATTATACTTAGGATTAGAACCACTTGATAAATAATATAATTCATGTTCATTATGAATATACAATGCACTTGCTAAGTGAAGAATTCTGCCATCTGTCTGCTTTAAAGATTCAATTTCTGCAACTTTCTTCTTCTCTTTATCAACTGCTTTGGAAAGCTGATCAACTTTATTACGTAATTTTCTGAAGCCAGGGTTTTCATCCAACTTCAATTTCTCTTTATTATATTCGTTTTCTTTCTGTTTTAAATCTTTATGCAGAATATCAAGATGCTCATCTAAATCAATGTAACTTAATACAAGCCTACATTGATCTTTGTATATCTTTTGCATCTTAACGAAGTAATCAAAGTCTCTGAACGAGAAACCATGTTTATCTTCAGCCATCTGAAATAATTCAAAGAATTTATCTGTTTCTTCAACCGATAAATCTCTTAAACGAACACCCATCTCATACGTTTTCTTAATGTTACGTCTCGTTTTATATTCCATTTCCTTTAATAATTCATCTTCAGATTTACCTTCAAGATTAAGCACTGATAAGAATCTGGCTTGTGAATCATTAGAATACCCAACTGGGAATCCACGATGGTGGTACCCTAAACCTTCCATCTGTCCAATAAAGCCTTCCACATCATTTGACTCCGTAATATTACCGTCGTGATCTCTATAGTTCATAATAATATGTGGATCTATCAATGCAAATAAACCATTATGTGATTTTAAATACTTTCTTAGCTCTGTGTAGAATAAATCAACAAGCACCTTATTTGAATAATCCATCACAGGACCACGATGCGAGTAGAAATAGTTAAAGTACTTAAAAGCGCGTGCACTCGTTAATAGACATGCAGCAAGTACTTCATCTCCCTCTTTAACCCCAACAATATGTACAGGTTCATTATGCTCAACTTTATAATCGTAATGAATTCTTGATTGTGTGTAATGACTGAAATGCTCATTCACAAAGGATTCAAATTCATCTGGTTGTAACTCGCAAAACTTCATCTTGTACTCCCTCTCTATTTAACTGTTTATTATTAATATAACATTCACCACATGAAAACGACAGAGATACCATATACTCTGCTTTGAAATCATTTATTTAATATAACTTTGTAGAAAGTCAGTAAAAACTCGCAATTCTTCAGCATTTAAATTCACCATCTTAATCGGTCCAATATCGAACGTTATAGTCAATGTATCCTCTTCACTTGCAACTCCGTGAATTTCATGCATGCCAACCACTCGTTCATAAACACGCTCTCCCATATCAACATTCATAAATAAACGTTCACTTGTTGCAATGTACGCACCCTGCAATTCACTCATACCATTAGGTGTCGGGAATAATACCGTCCCTTCGATTTCTGGTCCTAATTGTTCCGTTGGAAATAACTCTTCTTCTGATATTTTTCTAAATTGTGCCATAATATCCTCCTAAAATAATTTTTATTTGTTTTAAATATACCCTTTTCTATCCTATTTATGATATCGATTTGTTTTAAATCACTTAAAATCGTTGCCATACCTATTTGTTTTCGTTTTATAAACCTAAACATTTGGGTTATATTACTTTTATACAGAATTATATGGAGGCTATTATGCAGCAATGGATTATGGATGTCATGGAACAGTTCGGTTACTTTGGTGTGTTCTTACTCATCCTACTTGAAAATGTGTTCCCCCCGATTCCATCAGAAGTTATATTAACGTTTGGCGGATTTATGGTTGATCAGTCCCCAAAACTATCATTTGCTGGAATGCTCATCGCTTCTACGCTCGGCGCAGTTGGAGGTGCAGTCATCCTCTATTATTTAGGTCATATCCTAGGCCTCAGAAGAATAGAAAAGATTATCGATAAATATGGTTTCATCTTAAGACTCGACATCGAAGATATTCATAAAGCAAACAAATGGTTCAATAAATATGGTTATACAGCAGTATTCTTATGTCGCTTTGTTCCCCTTATCAGAAGCTTAATCTCTATCCCGGCAGGACTCAGTCAGATGTCCATCGTTCCTTTCATACTCTACACAACAGTCGGAACAATTATCTGGAATGCCGTTCTCATATACTTAGGTATGGCGCTTGGACAGAACTGGGAGAAAGTACTGCAATATTTTGATATGTACTCTAATGTACTTTATATCGTAATGGCAATACTGATAATTGCAGTCGTTATCTATCTGTATAAACGCAAAAAATAATTACCATTTCATTAACATGGTAAATTAAAAAAATATGTGCTATAGTTATATCAAATCAATCGAATATCCTAAGACTTATGTCGAAGGGGAGTAGCTAAGGGGTAACCCGATTATAATGTCGTCATTACGGAGTACACACTTCCGGCATTATAAGAATGTACATTCAGCGAGACCTTTGCCAATACTTTTTGGCATGGGTCTTTTTATATTCAAAATTTAAGGAGTGAACATATGGATCCAAGTATTTTATTAGCATATGCATGGGTAATTGTCGTATTAGTATTATTAGAGGGGTTGCTAGCAGCAGATAATGCCATCGTAATGGCAGTAATGGTAAAGCACCTACCTGAAGAACAAAGAAAGAAAGCTTTATTCTATGGTTTAGTCGGTGCATTTGTGTTTAGATTAATTGCACTATTCTTTATTACAGTACTTGCGAAGTACTGGTGGATACAAGCAGCTGGTGCAGCATACTTGCTATTTATGTCCGCGAAGAGTTTACACACATACTTTAAAAAGAAAGATCACACAGATGATCCATCCGTACCGAATATTGCTGAAGAAGAAGGTAACGAATCGAAAGGCAGCGGTTTCTGGATGACTGTACTGAAAGTTGAGTTCGCAGACATAGCTTTTGCAATCGACTCAATGCTTGCAGCAATCGCAATTGCTGTTACACTACCTCACGTTGGTCCGGATTTTATGGGACTTAATGCAGGACAATTTGCAGTAATGTTTACGGGAGGAATGTTAGGTGTTATCTTAATGCGATTCGCTGCAACATACTTCATCAAGTTGCTTGAGAAATATCCAGGACTTGAAGCAGCAGCATTCGCTATTGTAGGATGGATCGGTGTGAAACTTGTTGTACTGGTGCTCGCACATGATTCGATACACGTATTACCACATGATTTCCCACATTCATTACCATGGCAGTTAATCTTCTGGGGTGTACTACTTTCAATATTAGCAATCGGCTTTATTACGAGCGCAAGACAGAACAAGAGAAGTCATTCATAATGAAATATGATATTCTATAGGCAACAAATGATATGAGAGAATCGTACTCTATAAAGACTATGATAAAACCCCAACATTTATATGTTGGGGTTTTATCGTATCATCAAATTCTGATAATAGACTCCTTTTCTAATAGTCTTATCTGATTTTTTACATATTCAATATTTTCCTCTTCTATAATATCAAAATCAGGTTCATCCAGAATTTGAAGAAACTCTTCTAATAATTCTATATCGTTAAAAGATGTAAGCTCTAACGAACGCCAGTAATGATAATAAGCTGCATCATATGCATCAACTTCATAGTTGAAATGAAAATGGTAAATACTTGCGACCATTTCATGATATTCTACTTCATCTTTAAGATGTGCAATATTTGATAAGTATTTCATCAAATAATAATCTTGTACTTCATGTTCCATAAAATACATAAGTACATCATTTAACTTTTTGTCCATAATCATCTCCTGCACTTCTTCAGGTAAACGTTTAAGAGCTATATGGAATGTATTCATAATGTTAACCTCATTTTTACCGACTTCAATATGTGACTGTCAAAATCATCTTCAAATTCGTCCTGTACTAAAAAACCAAATTTTTTATAAAAATTATAGCCAACCTTATTTTCTTTCTCTACTACAACGTCTATAAACTTTATTCCTTCCATCTGTGAAATTCCATGCTTTATAAGCGTGCTACCTATCCTTAAATTTTGGTAGTCCGGGAGTAAGTAAATAGCAGCCAGTTCAGCTATACCATTCTCATCTGGTTTGCTGAAATTTGCAAAGCCTACAACTTGATCTTCGAATTCTGCTACATACATTTTCGTCAACGCTAACCTTTTTTCTAACATAGATGAACTGTAGGCCATCTCTAAAAAATTATCTTGTATATGAAGCGGTATTATTCCTTCATATGTATCATGCCAGCTGAGTTTTGCAATGTGTTGTATCTTTGGAATATCATCTTCAGTCATACTTCTTATTTTAGAATTCATGCTATCCTTCCTTATATCTTTATAATTATTTATAAAAGTTTATTTTATGGTTAATCTATACATATTGAGTTGTTGGAATGACAGGCATGTCTTAATCTTTCTTCTAAGTATTTGATATTATAAATTATTAATATTTATATTTTTGTAAGCAAATACAAGCCACTAATCAAGCCGCTTCTTTATTTCACTAACGCTAAAGCACATTCCCCGAGAAATGTTTTAGATACTGTAACACCTGTTTCTGTTTCGTTCAGTCGGATATATCCTGCTGATTCATAGTCTTTAAGATAATGCATCAGACTTTCTTCTGTCATCTCTGCATATTCATGTGCCATTAAATTTCTAAGTCTGTCTAGTGTAAGTTCGACGTCTTTATAGATTTCAATCGTATACATTACATATTTGAAGATATGCACTTCTTTATGTGCGATTTCGTTCTCTATATCTAGTGATTCCTGTTCATCGATTTCTCTTAATATTTCTTCAGATGTCATGCGTTCTTCTTGTAATCTACCCATCGTTACTTGTTTTAATTGTGCTTCATCTATATCATCTCGTTCACCGTTACTCATATTTTCACGCAGTTCAGCGTGTTCATCTAGCAATGCTGCTAATTGTTTTTCATTTATTTCATTCATTTTTACATCCCCTTTCTTTTTCTATTTTATCATTTAAATTTAGAAGTTTGAATTATCAGCCATTGAGTGCTATTCTTAATTACATAATCGAATATGGCTAGGGGTGCTCTTAGAGCTGAGAAGACTTTGTCTGACTCTCATAACCTGATTTGGATAATTCCAACGTAGGGAAGCAGTTATCATTTATATAATTATAAATATTTATATATTTTTTATATATTTTGACCACCCGTAGTTTGTTTGCGGGTGGTCTTTTTTTGGAGGTTGCTTATGTTTTATATGATTACACCATTCGTGGAACCGAGTGATGCTGTTATACAGTCGATTGTGGATGTAGAAGCTTTGATTGATGGTGTGATTCTACGTCTAGATGCGTGTGATGATGCGCTGGATGTATTTATTATGCAGTTGAAACGGCACATAGATCCTTCTAAGATTATTGTGCATAATACACCTCATTTGATGATAAAGCATGGTCTGACACGCATCCATTTTAAGGAGCGTGCTGGTGATGCGATAGTATTCAAGCAACAACATCCTGAATTTCGTGTCGGTATGAGTGTGCACAGTGAGGACAGCGTGCGCCTGATTGATGGCGTGCTTGATTACTGTATATTCGGTCACGTCTTCCCTACGCCTTCAAAGCCAGGTCTCACACCTCAAAGTGCGTCTGTAATTGGCACAGTACTTTCATATGATATCCCGATTGTTGCAATCGGTGGTATCGATGAACATACGATACATCAGCTTGATACTCGATTTAGTGGATTCAGTGGTATTCGTTTGTTTCAGCATAAGGCACATCTTGAGCACGTTCGAAAGGAGTGGTTATTACGAAATTCGATGTCTTAATTATCGGTGGCGGCATTATTGGCCAGAGTATATACTATCACTTAAAACAAGAAGGTATTTCGATTGCCATTATTGATGATTTTAGTAGATGCAGAGCGACGCATGCTGCTGGCGGTATGCTTGGTGCACAAAATGAATTTTATTCTGATTCCCCTCTCTTCCAGTTTTCTATGGAAGGGCAACGTATGATGAAAGATTTTGCTGATGAATTGGCACATTTAGGTTATGTAATCGATTATCAGCAGCATGGTTTATTAAAGATTGCTTCACATGGCGAGCATGAATCTTTACTTCAACAGTATGATTTTCTTAATGCACAGTTTAAGACAACAGAGTTAGTTAAAAATCGTTTGGATGAGTTTGCACATGGTTATATCCGCAATCATGACCTTGCGATGTGGATTCCGACAGATGGACAAGTCAATGCTGTTAAATACCATCAGGCACTCATGACATTAAATGAAGATGTTACGTTTATTCACGATCGCGTAATAGACGTGAAAGCAAATGATGGATTTAATGTGCGTACCAGCTCGCAAACATATGAAGCACAGCAAATCGTCGTTGCAGCAGGTATGTATTCAGGCGACATCCTTAAATCTCTTGGTATCCATCTTGAAATGCACGGTGTAAAAGGTGAAGTGATGACGATACATCACCATACATTAGATATGAAAGAGACATTGTTCCAGACAAATGGGCATTATATCGTACCGAAGTCAGATGATTTATATGTGATAGGTGCAACGACATCGATGAATGGTGACAACACAGTAAGTGAAGAAGGTATCGACTGGCTAAAAGAAATGACGCTGGACCTATTACCAGAACTCATGAATGGTGAAATTGTCGATAGCAGATGCGGCTTTCGTCCCGATAACCCACTGCAGCGACCAGTAATCGATGAGGTCCGTGATAATCTATTTGTCGCAACCGGTCATTATCGTAATGGCATCCTCTTATCGAAGATTACCGGAGCACTGATGCATAAACTTATGTTCGATAAACAGCATCCGCTTGCAATGAAATATAAAGATCATTTTAAACTGGAGGATATACATGAAACTATACTTAAATGATGAATTGTACGAAACACAAGAAACGATGCTTGTTCCATTTTTAGAAACTTTGAATATCGATTTAAAGCGTGCGGTTATCGTAATCGATGATATGCCCGTACAAAAAGACAAGTGGGATGAGACTGAAATTAGACCAGAACAACGATTAGAATTATTAGAATTTGTAGGAGGCGGTTAATATGCTAAAGATTGGACCAATAGAACTTGAATCGAGACTCATCCTTGGTACAGGAAAATTTGAAAATGGTGATATACAGCGTGAAGCGGTAGATGCAAGCGAAACGAATGCATTAACGTTCGCTGTGCGACGCATGAACCTCTATGATAAAGACTTACCGAATCCATTAGAATCTGTTGATTTAGATAAATATATTACATTCCCTAATACAGCCGGCGCTAAGACTGCAGAAGAGGCTGTAAAAATTGCTGAGATCGCCCGAGCTGCAGGGATGTGCGATATGATCAAAGTTGAAATTATCGGGGACGGTAAAACATTATTACCCGATGCGATTGAGACGTATAAAGCGTGTGAAATTCTGCTAGAGAGAGGATTTATTGTCTGTCCTTACATTCAATGTGATGTTGTACTTGCGAAGAAACTTGAAACGCTTGGTGCACATGCAATAATGCCACTCGGCTCACCTATCGGGACAGGTCTAGGTGTTAATGATGCCTTGAACTTAAGCTATATTATTGATGCCATCAGTGTACCTGTTATTGTAGACGCAGGTATCGGTTCACCAAGCGATGCTGCATATGCGATGGAGCTTGGTGCAGATGCCGTGCTATTAAATACTGCCGTGAGTCACGCGAAAGACCCTGTGAAGATGGCTGAAGCGATGAAACTCGCAGTTCATGCCGGTTTCCTTGGCGCTGCTGCCGGGAGAATCCCTAAGAAATATACAGCACAAGCATCGAGCCCTACGGAAGGCCTGGAATTTCTATGAGTCGCTATGACAGACAAATAAAAGCATCACAGTTTGGTGAACAAGGTCAGGACAATCTTTCAAAGTCTAAATTTCTTATCATTGGTGCAGGTGCGCTCGGAAGTACAGTCAGTGAAATGCTTGCACGAAGCGGAGCCGCAGAAATCATTATATGTGATATGGATATTGTAAGTTTGTCTAATCTTCATCGACAAAGTTTATATGATGAAACAGATGTTCACCAATATGAATTAAAGGTGGATGCTGTAAAACGTCATCTTTCCCGTATTAATAGTGAAGTAACAGTCACCGCTATCCCCGAAGAGATTACAAGTGATAACTTGAAGCAACTGCTTGAAAAGTTTCAACCAAAGATTGTGATTGATGGTACAGATAATTTTAATACACGTTATGTCATCAATGATATTTGTCACCAACTTAGAATACCTTGGATATACGGTGCTTGTCTCGGGTCTAAGGGAACAGTCTATGCCATAGATTATTCAGTTGCATGTCTACGTTGCCTACTACCCGACCCACCGGATACAGGTCAGAACTGTTCATTAGAGGGAATACTCCCTCAAACAGCACATCTTACTGCTAGCTTACAAGTTTCAGAAGTAATGAAATATATTGCAAAGGGTCGCTTCTCTAATCACTTCATTACATTCGACAGTTTTAATATGAAATTTAAATCAACAGAGGCAACATTTTTCCGCAATAACAACTGTAAAACATGTGGAACGCATGATTATCCAGCTACTACGAGCAATACTCACTATATGACTAAGATGTGTTACGGTAAATACTCTATCAAGTTGCCTAGTAATATCTTCCATAAAGAAATACCAAACACTGTAAAATCAACACCTTTATTTAAAATAATTAAAGTAGATCATGTAACTGTACATTTGTTGAAAGATGGACGTATTATCATTTATGATGTATATAGTAAAGCAGAAGCAAAGTCAATCATTTCTAGCCTTTTCACTATATCAGTATAATTTAATAGGTAAAATTATACTCCTCCTCCTTAAGTAGATTCAATGTTTTTTAAATTTATAATAAGAATGGTCACATAATTACAAATCAATTGTATTTTACAGTGTCATTTGTTATATTAGTATATGCTATTTCAAAATTTGACAATGCCAAATGAATGATTTTTTTTACTATACTAATATAAAGAAGGAGATTAGATGAAAAACGCCTTTCAACTCTTTTTACATGATTTAAAAAACATTAAACGTACACCTTCGTTTATCATACTATTACTTGGATTATCAATCTTACCGTCGTTTTATGCGTGGTTTAATTTGAAGTCTTCTTGGGATCCATACTCCAATACAGAATATTTAAAGGTTGCTGTCATTAACCACGATACTGGCGCAGAGGTCCAAGGCAAGAAAGTAAATGTCGGTAATCAACTCGTCACCAACTTAAAAGAAAATAAAAAGTTCGGATGGGTATTTACAGAAGATTTAAAAGAAGCGAATAAACAGCTAGAATATGGGAATTACTATGCTATCATTCATATTCCAAAGCATTTCTCAGATGACGTTACGAGTATACTTCGCAAAAAGCCAAAACGTGCACATATCGATTATAAAGTGAATCAAAAAATTAATGCCATTGCACCTAAAATGACTAACGCAGGGGCAACAGCCATCACACAATCACTGAACGAAAAATTTGTAGATAGTGCAACAAAAGCGCTACTCGATGAAAGTAATCGTGTTGGAATTAAGATAGAAGATAAATTACCACTTTACCATAAAATTGAAAACTCAGTATATGAAGCAGAAAAAGCAATTCCTGAGATGCAAAAATTTAAAAAAACAGTCAATAAAATTGATAGCCATCAAGGTGATATTACAAAATACGCTGATGAGTTCTATCAACTCAGTGAGTTTGAAGGCAAAATCAATGATGGTGCGGGAAAATTAATTAAAGCAAATGAGCATGCCGCAGATATTAACGCTGCTGGGCAAATGATCATCAATATTAATAACAATATGCCCCAAATTGAAAATGCGCTACAAAAAGCAAATACTATTGAGCAAAAGTTCCCACAAATCAATGATGCTGTCGCTAAAGGCATTCAGGCTACGAGCACAGCTCAAAGTGCAATCACTGGTGCACAAGGTGCAATGCCCGGAGTACATGAAAAAATTAGTAATGCTCAAAACGTAACACAAGGTGTACAAGGTGCAGCAGGTGAAGCCGAACGATTACTAGAAAATAGTACCGAATCTAAGACTAAAAATAGCACAGAGACATCTCTACCTTCAGGTGAAGAACCTTCTTCTGAACAAGCATCTTCAGAAAATGCAACAATAGAACAACCCTCAAGCGAAAAAAATGTTAAAGAGGAAGCAAAACAGACAGAAGCTTTAAAAAAACCAGATCTATTACCTGCTAAACAAGCATTAAATGATGGGTTGCTTGCCATCAGTGAGTTAACGAAAGAAGAAGCTGCAGCGACGCAAGATACTATCAATCAGCTTGATGAACTGAGCAAACAAAGCCCAGGAAGTTCTGAGGTTCTTGCCAAAAATATTGAAGTGTATAAACATAATTTAGAACAATCTATCGCTTACTATAATGAAGTGATCAAACTGATGAATCAGGCTGAAAAGCTTGGACTTGGGGATACATCAAAGATTAATGCACAGTTAAATCAATCTATCGATGCTTTGACAAAACTTAATGCATCACTAGACACAACTTTAAATGGTGCACGAGGTAATGGTAAAGTAAGTTTTGACAATAGTGCTATCCAAAACGCTTTAAAAGCACTCTCGTCACTTGAAGCATTTGCAAGTGCTGATATGAAGCAAATTCTTACAGATGGATTAGCCTCTATTGACAGCAACCTGGATACGATAGCTGGGAAGCTATCAAACGCTAGCCAATTTGCGAATGATGTAGATCGAATACTGGCTGATGCTGTTCAAATAACAAGTAATGCACACGAGACACTGTTAACGATTAATGCTGAACTTCCGGCATTAGAACAAAAATTCAGCCGTATTAACCAGACAGCTCAGGCTAACTTCCCTACCTTTAAATCTAAAGTCGGAGAAGCATCAAATTTTGTAGAAAGCGAGCTCCCGTCTGTACTAGGAGATCTAAATCGTCTAAGTAACTTTGCTGCAAAAGATTTGCCAAGTGTAATGGCTAAGTACAATGAAGCTTCAAAGTTATTACAGAACAACTTACCAGGTGCACAAGATAAGATTCATGAACTTGCGGTATTCTCGAATGAAGAACTACCAGGTATCGAAAAAGAAATTAAACAAGCTGCTGATAAGTTTAGAGAGCTTGATAAAAATGATACGTTCAACAAATTAATCAAATTATTACGCAATGACCTTGAAGATCAATCTGATTACTTTGCTGAACCGATACAACTAGATGAAACACAAGTATTCCCTATTCCAAACTATGGGTCTGCAAGTGCTCCATTCTATACAGTACTCGCTTTATGGGTAGGTGCGCTCTTAAGTGGTAACTTATTGACGACTGAACTTAAAGATAAATCTCTCATCGGTAAATTCTCACTTAGAGAATTATATTTAGGGCGTATGATCTTATTCTTATTACTGAGCGTTGCTCAATCTACAATTGTAGTCTTAGGTAATCTCTTTATTCTGGATGCTTATGCTAAGCATCCGGTATACAATGTTCTATTCGCAATACTTGTGGGACTTGCATTTACAATAATGGTCTATACTCTTGTGAGTTTATTAGGAAATATCGGTAAAGCTATCGCAATCGTTATTATGGTATTGCAAATTGCAGGAGGCGGGGGTACATTTCCGATTCAAGTCACACCTAAATTCTTCCAGACAATCCATCCATTCTTACCATTCACCTATGCTGTAGATTTGCTACGTGAAGCGGTCGGAGGAATTGTTCCTGAAATTGCATTCACTAAACTCGGTATGCTCTATTTAATTGCTGGCTTAACGTTTGCATTTGGCTTAGCACTCAAACCTAGATTTGAACCGATTAAAAAAGGGTTTTATGCAAGAAGTAAAGCAAGTAATCTTGTTGAATAAATTATATTAAAGCTCGGACAGTGAACTGCTGTTCGAGCTTTTATAGCTATATGTACTTTGTTATAATAGTAATTATTATGTAGGAAAGGGTTTTTTAATGAAGTATCAAAATCATATTCTATTTAAATTAATCATTACAATAATAGGTTCATTTCTAATTGCAGTAGCATTCAATTTGTTCTTATTACCTCACGGAGTGCTTAGTAGTGGTGTCAGTGGTATTGCATTGTTGCTGCATATATTAACAAATTTTGATGCAGGAGTCTTAAATTTACTGCTCAACATACCCCTGATATTTCTTGGGATATGGAAATTAAATCGTTCTATTATTGCTAATACTGTACTCAGCGTAATATTTATCTCTCTCTTTATGACATTTATACCTATCACTAAAGTCTCTCATGAACTTTTTGTGAATGTTATATTCGGCGGCGTCTTAGTCGGCATCGGGGTTGGTATCATATTAAAGCATTCTGGTACTACTGGCGGCATGGATATTGTTGCCATGATTATTAGCCAGCATAGTAATATGTCTATAGGGCTAGTCATGACAATATTAAATGGTATCATCATTCTTTGCTCTGGTTTCTTCTTTAACTGGAATATTGCTCTATTAACCCTATTATCTATTTATATAACGGGTAAGACCGTTGATATGATTTTCACTTCTCATATCAAGCTGACTGCTACAATTGTAACGTCTAACGTCAATGCTGTTAAACAAGGACTAATCGACGAAATTTATCGCGGTATCACCATCACTGAAGTAATAGGGGGTTACTCTAACAATAAGCAGCATATGATTACGATGGTGCTCACTCGTTATGAGTTGCCTGAAGTGATTCGTATCGCAAAAGAGAATGATCCTAAATGCTTTATTAATGTATACCAAACGACAGAAGTCCATGGCAATTTTGCGAGAAATAGTTAAATAAAATAATCCATAAGCTTAAATCGCTTATGGATTATTTTTATGGTTATTTCCTTGTCAGTTTTCCATCATTCATTTCATAAATTTCATCGAAATATTCTAATAAACGATGGTCATGTGTTACAACGATACCTGCTTTATCTTTTGATTTCACTTCTTCTCTTAATAACTTGATTACTTCTATGGCTTTCTCGCCGTCCAAACTTGCTGTCGGTTCATCTGCTAGTATAATTGAAGGGTTTGTATATAATGCTTTTAAGATTGCCACGCGCTGTCTCTGACCGCCTGAGAGTTCATTTGGTAATTGATTCAACACTTTACTTAAACCAAGATGTTCAAGCTCATGCTTTAACTCTCCCTCAGACATATGATCTTTCTTTACTTTATCCAGCAATTTAAATTGATCTTTTACTTTTAAGAAAGGTACTAAGTTAGAAGCTTGAAGAATAAATCCAATTTCGTTCAATCTTACTTTGGAGCGCTTCTTTTCACTAAAGCTTGAAACATCTTTTCCGTTGATGATTATCTCACCTTCTGTAGGACCTTGAAGCAAACCTGCAATCGTCAATAATGTGCTCTTTCCAGAACCTGATGGTCCGATAATTGCAACGAGCTTCCCTTTATCTATACTAAAATCTACTGGTTTCAACGCCTCAACATATGTTTGCTCTTTACCAAAGCTTTTACGCACTTGTTTCATTTCAAGAATCATATTATCCCTCCTACTCTATCGTCTTAAGGGGATCTACTTTTCGAATCGAGCGAATCGAGAAGAGTCCACCGATGATTGCTGTAATCATAATTGTTAATCCAAAGATTGCGATTTTATCCCATTCAAACTTGATCGGCACCACGTCAGGTATAATCATAGCTGTACCTATCGTCAGCAATAAGGCAATCAATACTGCGATAATTGATAGAATAAGTGTTTGAATCATTAATGATTTTGCGAGAAAACTGTTGCTAATGCCTTGCGCTTTAAGCAAACCAAAGACAGGCTCTTTCTGGATTGTAATGACATATAAGAATATACCGATAATAAATGCTGATATCGCAAATAAGAAATAACTCATAATATCCAGTGTCAACTTTTGTTCTGTGTATCCAGGAAGCTTTTTGATAAAATTTTCTTTCTCAATCATTTGTAGATCGTTATCGATCACTTTATCTTTAAACGCTTTATCTTTAACAAAGAATGCATTTTCTTTACCTTTTAATTTATTCATAGATAACTGGTCTAATGTAGCATCATTCGCATATAATACTGCTGCAGCATTATACTTTGAGTTTTGAGTAAAACCGACAATCTTTAAATCTTCATCGCTCCCTGCGATATCTAGCGTGTCACCAAGCTTAAATCCTTTCGTTTTAAGGGAATCATTGGCAACGACTTCAAAGTTTTTATTAAACAGTTTTCCTTCTGTCACTTTTGGTTTTAAAAACTCATTTTTCTTTATTCCAAATAGCAATGTATTCTGTTTATTATTGCCTTTAGCAATAATGACAGGTAAATTTTTTACACCTGCGACTTTATCAAATTTACCCTCTATAGCATCTTCATCCATAATCGACTGCGCAACGTTCTGATTTGATTCTTTTGTCACAATCACCGCGTCAGGATTCCATGTGTCAATAGCTTCACGGTTCATTCCCATAAGTCCATTAGAAAGACCAGAAATTAAAAACAGCAAATAGGACACAAGCACGAGTACACCGATAATCAGACTAAATTTCAATTTGTTATGTATCACTTCTTTCCACGCTAAAAACATTGCCTACCTCCTGATATATGTCTATTCATATCATACTACTTATTTTAATTTTGCATAAGAATTTCCACCTAAAAAAACCGAGACATATTTGTCTCGGTGTGTGAATTGATGATATATTTTTAATTTTTATATCTAATTGTTAAAGGAGAATACTTGTTAATATCGGAACGATAACAACCACTACAACACCTACAAGAACGAGTGCGATACTTGCCATAGACGTTTCCGTTTCTCCTAGTTCTGTTGCTGCTGACACACCTAGTGCGTGTCCGCTCGTACCAAGTGCAAGACCTCTTGCAATTGGATTAGAGATTTTGAAGAAACGCAGCATTTTATTTCCTAGGGCATAAATAATCACTGCATTTAGAATAACTGCCAATGATGTCAGTTCTGGCACCCCACCAATACCAGCAGATACTGGTAAAGCGATCGCTGTTGTTGCTGCTTGAGGTAACATTGATGCAATAATCTGTGTACCAAATCCAAATAGTTTTGCTACTCCATATATACCTAACATCGCAGCCGCTGTACCAAGTGACAAACCACCGATGATATGTAACCAATACTTTTGTAATACGTCGCGCTTTTTATAAAGAGGAATCGCGAAGCAAATCGTTGCAGGTTCTAAGAAGAAGCTAATAATACTTCCACCTTTACTATAGGTGTCATAGCTGATACCTGTTATAGATAAGAATGCAATCCCGAACACCATTCCGACAAAGAGTGGTGCAAATAAGAAAAAGCCATTTGTTTTCTTGAATAAATATTGACCTAACATAAAAGGTAATATCGTTAATAATATTCCGAAGTATACAGAGTTAATACCTAAATGGTCAAGTAATGTCATATTAGCGCACCTCTATTCCTTTTAAGTTTTTTGTTTCTTTTGGCTCTTCTACTTTTGATTCTGTCATCTTCACGATTATCTGAGAGAAGAATCCTGTACATAATAGTAATAATAAGGTTGAGATAAAGATCAGACCTAATATTAATATTGGATTTTCAGCTATTAGTCCTAATGATTTTACTACTGAGATTCCTGCTGGTACGAACAACAGTCCGATATTATCTGTAAGTGCGGTTCCAACGGTTTCTACTTGCCCGAGCTTTATAATTCCAGTACATAAACAGATGAAGAGCAGTATAAGTCCGATAACTGATGCAGGCATTGGAATTGGCATGAAGCTTTCAATCATCTTGGAAATAAGTAACACAACTGAGATTACTGATACTTGATGAAAGAAATTATATGTTTTTTCTTTTGTCATTTTAAATGACCTCCCGTGTTTTATCTTGAGTACATCATACCGCTTAAACATTGATTTGTGAGAGCTTTCACGATGAAATGCAAAAATCATATGCTGAAATGCAAAAAAATAGGACTCAAATTATTCGAGTCCTATTTCGTGCTTAAATTGCTTTATATATGATCTTGAAACCTGTAATTTTATGTCTTTCGTCAACTTCACTTGATAGGTGTAATTAAACCATTGTTCTGCTGACTTAATATGATGCTTGTTAATAATACTAGATCGATGTATGCGCATAAATACATTCTCTGGAAGCTTCTTTTCAAATGCACTTAATGGTTCATGAATCGCATATTCTGAGTTTACAGTGACGATATTTAATTGCCCTTCTTCTACATACAAGGCGATAATATCCTGTATATTAATGACATAGATTTTGTCATCGATCTGTATCGATAAGGTTGGCAATTTCGACTCTTGATTTGTGTTTATAGATGAGACTTTTGCTTTATTAAGTGCTGCCTCAATACGCTTTTGTTCGAATGGTTTTAATATATAATCTAATGCATTCAATTCAAACGCCTTCACAGCAAAACTATCATGTGCTGTAGCAAAGACAATCTTAGGCGGATGCTTCATCTTGTTAATCTTTTCAGCAAGTTCAAGGCCACTTTCATCAATCAAATTGATATCCAAAAACAACAATTCATACGTTTCTGATAATAATGAGGTCAATGTTTCTTCTATAGAATCCGCTTCATCAATAACTAATGTACCATCAATGTTATTGAGTAAGTAACGCAATTCATTTCTTGCCAGGGGTTCATCATCTACAACTAATATTCTCATGCATCTTCCTCCCTCTCTAAAGGTATAGATGTATAAAATTTAGTACCTGTATCACTTGTCGTGAAATTCAGTCGCGCATTGCTATTATACAATCCAATAAGACGTTTATTTAAGTTCTCAAGTGCGCTCCCGGTCCCGGAAGTAGACGCAACTTCATTGTGTCCGATATGCACGCGTTTTTCTTCCGGAATACCAAATCCATTATCTTCTACTGATATTTCAATTGTCTGATGTCCTTCTTTCACCTTTACGTAAACATCGTTACCAGACTTTCTATTATGAAACGCATGTTTAAATGCGTTTTCAACTAATATTTGAATGATAAATGGCGGCACTTTTGCATACTTTAACCCTTCATCTATATCAAAATGAATGTTAAAACGTTCGGGAAATCGTGCTTGTTCCAGCGATAAATAAGCTTCTACTTGTTGAATTTCTTTTTCAATTGTGATGCTCGTGCTTTTTGCGCCTTGTAAATTCGAACGGAAAAAGTTACTTAAATTAAGCAGAAGTTCTCTTGCTTTCTCGCTATCTACACGGATAAGCGCTGATATTGTATTCATCGCATTAAAGAAAAAATGTGGATTCACTTGTGCTTGTAATGATTTAATTTCCGCGTCTTTCAATAATTTAGATTGCGTTTCTATTTCACCGAGTTCAATCTGACTTGAGAATATATTCGCTAATCCTTCAGCAAGGCGTCGTTCGACATAAGTTAATTTATTGCTATCGGTAAAGTACAGTTTTAATGTGCCTGTTACTTCGTTATGTACGTATAAAGGGATAACAATCGCACCTTCAAGCGGGCATCCAGGATGCGTACAACCAATTTCATGCCTATTATGTGCTTCTTTAATTTCACCGGATTTAATAACTTGTTTCGACAGGTCAGTAATAATTTTCTTGCGCGGCACATGATGATCACTTGCTGCTCCGACGTGCGCTAATATATCCGTCTTATTAGTGATTGATACAGCCGATACTTTCATTAAGTCTTTTATAATTTGCGCTGCCTGTGTCGCAGATACTTCATTCAATCCAGCTCTGAAATAAGGTAATGTTTGATTCGCCAGGTTCAATACATCATGCGTCTGTACAGCACGCATACGTTGTTCCTGCTGAATTGTAGAAATAATAATGGACAAGAATATAGCAACACCCAAACTATTAATCAGTATCATCGGTAAAGCAATGAGTTTCACAATATCTAAGGCATATTCTGTATTCGAAGCAAAAACAATGATACAGATCATCTGAATAACTTCCATAATTGCACCGAGTATTACTCCAGTAAAGACATTAGGATAACGATTATTTTTCATCGCACGATAACCGAAATACCCCGAAGCAAGACCAATAAGTGCCGATGATACAACATATGTATATGCATCTATCCCACCAATTAGATAACGAGTAATTCCTGATACAATCCCAACTCCGATACCGACAATAGGTCCACCTATTAAGCCCGCAACACTTATTGTAAGTACGCGTGTATTCGCAATAACTGCATCGTCTGATATCCTACTGAATATCTGGCTTGATAATATTTCATTATTACGTATTTCAACACCTGTAAAGTTGGATACAGCTGCAAATAAACCAAATACGATTAATAATTGTATTTGAGAAGATAACTTTGAGCGTTCAGACATCATCTTCTTAAAGTAAGGGACGTTCATCAATAAATATGCGACAATAATAATCAATCCAACACGCTCTAACAATAGAATAAACAAACTAAACATAATATACCTCCACCATCATTATAACGTGAACAATTAGAGCTTGTCAGAAAAAGAAATATTATTCCCTATTTTCTTCGAAGTTAATAAGTGCTTCATATATGAGCGACACCATACGTTTACTCCCTGGATACTCAAGATGTATACCATCAGGTGCAAAGTATTCTGTATGGCCCTGTGAAGTTTCATACCAATCAATAATATGGACGTTCTTATATAAACGAGCAGCTTTATACATCTCTTCATTAACGTGTGCTTCATAATCTTTTGGAACTCTGGAAGTCACAAGAAATACTTGCGCTTTATCAAATTTAGATAACAAAATGTTCATCTGAACATCCTCAAAATCTCCATTTGTTCCGATAAATAGGATGACGACTCCATCCTTATGATTAAATGAGTGATATTTATCGGCAACATTCAATGCTTTATATATATTTCGCCCTACTTCGCCGTCTACAGTAGCATTCGGCAATACTTCTTTCAATTGATTATTTATATCAACAAGTACAGAATCACCGATAAGTAACGGCGTAGCATTCTTCACTAATTGTTCGGTCGTTTCATCCGGTGTCAATGGGCTAATACGTTTTATATCAGGAATATTAGATAGTGTCTTCGTAATTTCATGATGCATTTGCGGTTGTTCGGCTTTAACGACAGATAATAAGTAAGGTGTAGAAATACATAAATACAAAGTTACAATAACTGTAATAAAATATTTAATAGACATTATTGTAAATACTTTAAAACCATTTAATCGATATGGACGTTCAATTAACTTATAGCTCAATACTGCCAGCACGATTGTGAGCATCACAGATGAAATATGGATATAAATAGGAATTTGCCCTTGAACAAAATGTTTTTGCATCAATACTATCACCGGATAATGCCATAAATATAAGCTATATGAATATTTCCCAATCACCGTCAGCGGCTTTATACCAAGTAGCTTGCTCATTATAGATGATGGATGAACTGCTGCCATAATAATCAATAATGTAAAGATCCCAAGTATATAGAATCCACCATTAAATAAAAATGCACTGTGCTCATTTAGCTTATAGATACTATACATTAAGACTATTAAACCTATGAAGCCTAGAAAATCAATGATGACTACTAAAATTCTCGGTGCATCTTGCTTCAATTTAAATGCCGGCCATATAAATGCACACATTACTCCTAACAGCAATGTCTGAAGACGCGTGTCCGTACCAAAGTATATACGCGACACATTTGCAGCAGGGTCATAGAGTGTTAACATCAATATCGCTGACAATATAGAAACAACAAAAAATAATAGCAGTATTTTCTTTTTAGACCATTTGTTAAGGAATAGCATCAATGTTAACGGAAATAACAAATAGAACTGTTCTTCGATGGCAAGCGACCATAAATGTTCAAGTGGTCTAGCTTCAAAACTTTCAAAATAACTAAGTCCATCAAATATATACCACCAGTTCGAAATATATAATAATGCTGCAATAACATCTTTCTTAAGTTGATATAATAACGATTGATCAAAAAATATGATATATTGAATCACGATAAGTATCATAAATAATACCGGTGGGAAAAGTCGTTTCATTCGGCGTATCCAGAATTGGAGAATATTGATTGTTCCAGTTTTTTCATATTCGTTTATCAATAACATTGCAATTAAATAACCAGATATGACAAAGAAAGTGTCAACGCCAAGAAACCCCCCGGGCAGCCATTTTGGATTTAAGTGAAATATTATAATCGCAATAACTGCAATTGCTCTAATCCCATCTAATCCAGGAAGATATTTTCGATTCATATGTCTAGCCATCCTTTTAACAATTCTGTAATATATTTGTTACACATTCTTAATAATACACGCTTTATCAATTAACAACAATATTAAAATGTTAAATTTTATTGAAAATATTGTTAAATATTCCATGAAAGGAGTACTTCATGAATTTTTTTAACTTCGATACAACCTATACGAATTTAAATGAGATTTTTTATGTGATTAATAATCCACACTCTTTTTCTCATCCTGAATATGTGCTATTTAATGATGGATTAGCTCTTGAACTAAATATATCTCTCCAACTAAAGGCACACCCTGAAATATTAACAGGAAGCACTGTTATTGATGGAACACGTCCATTTTCTACTGCCTACGCAGGACATCAATTCGGGAACTTTACGATGCTTGGAGATGGCAGACAGCATATATTAGGTGAACACATTACACCTCAAAATAAACGATACGATATTCAACTTAAAGGATCTGGTCGCACGCGCTTCTCTCGTTCTGGGGATGGAAAAGCTACGCTCGGACCGATGCTGCGTGAATATATCATCAGTGAAGCCATGCATCACTTAAATATACCTACAACAAGAAGTCTTGCAATTTGTTCAACAGGAGAAAAAGTTTTACGCGAAAACATGCTGCCTGGTGCGGTCCTTACAAGAACTGCTAACAGTAATATCCGAGTAGGAACATTTGAATATGCTGCCCGTACAGCATATGAACACTTAAAAGAACTTGCAGATTATACAATCGACAGACACTTTCCTGATTTAATACACACTAATAATAAGTATTTGAAGTTATTAGATACTGTAATCGACAAACAAGCGCAGTTGATTGCACAGTGGCAGTCTGTTGGTTTTATACATGGTGTAATGAATACTGATAATATGACAATCAGCGGGGAAACGATAGATTATGGGCCATGTGCATTTATGGACTATTATCATACACATACTGTATTTAGTTCTATCGATATGCAAGGACGTTATGCTTATATCAATCAGCCTGCAATTGGGTTATGGAATTTAACTCGATTTGCCGAGACTTTATTACCTTTAATTCATACTGATGAACATGAAGCGATTCATCTAGCCGAGTCCGCACTTGAGAAGTTTCAGCATAGCTATACGGTATATTACAGAACAATGATGGGACAGAAAATCGGTATTAAGTCACCGAGCGAAGAAGATATGGTGCTGATTGATGAGCTGTTATCGCTTATGGAGCAACATGAAATGGACTATACAAATACTTTTCTAGCTTTACAAAATGAAGAAACATCTTCACTTGAATCTTTATCATCATGGATAACGAAATGGCAAGATAGACTCAAAACCGAAAAAGATCCAATTCAATTGATGCGTAAGGTTAATCCAGTTGTGATTCCTAGAAATCATATTGTAGAAGAAGCTTTAGATGATGCCATTCACGGCGATTTATCTGCTGTAAAAGCTTTACTGCAAGTACTATCACAGCCCTTTAATCCAGATCATGCTGATAGATATAAGCAGCCCGGGCCGAAAGATAGACCCTATCAAACATATTGCGGAACATAAAAAAGCGGAGAGATTGCTACAGTCTCTCCGCTTCATTCGTTTATATTAAAATGTTTTTCCTAATGCTTCTGCACGACGTACACCGTCTGCTTTAATTTCTTCTGCTTTCTCTGGCATTTGATTATGGCCTTCGATAACTAATTCTTCAACACTTGGCACACCGAAGAATCCAAGAATTGTTTGTAAGTAACGGTTACCTAATTCCAAGTCTGCTGCTGGTCCTTCTGAATAAATACCACCACGTGATTGAATAAGTAATGCTTTTTTGTCTGTTAATAATCCTACAGCACCTTCTGCTGTGTATTTGAAAGCTTTTCCCGCTACAGCGACAGCATCGATATATGCTTTAACTACTGCTGGGAATGACAGGTTCCACATCGGCGTAACGAATACGTATTTATCTGCTGCTGCAAATTCGTCACTTAATTCATTTAAACGAGCAACTTTTTGTTGTTCTGTTTCAGATAACGCTTCGAATCCTTTACCTGATTGTAATTTACCCCAACCATCAAATACTTCTTTATCGATTAATGGAATGAATGTGTCATAAAGATCGATATGCACAACTTCGTGATCTGGATTTGATTGTTTATAGCTTTCGATAAATGATTTACCTGCTGCCATAGAATTTGAAACTGTTTCGTCATTTGGATGACCTGTAATATATAATACTTTTGTCATAATAAATTACTCCCTTTGATTTAATTAATATACTCAGTATATTTAATATACCATATAATATAATAAAATCAACCGATTAATTTCAAAGTGTAAAATTTATTATTTTCTCCAGAACGTATCGACATCTTTTTGGCTTCAATATTGAAACGAATAATCTTTTCGATTTTTTGTGCATCTTGAATACTTTCCAGATATTCACTAAATTGTTCCATTGTCATCCTCTGTTTTCAACATATTTTCAAAATGCAAGTTTGAGTCTGCGAGTACCTCTTTGTAGAAAGGATCTTTACCAATTAATTTAATTTCGTCTGCTATGGCCTCTACCTCATCCATATGATGCGTCGTCATAATCATTAAAGTGTGTTGCTTTAATTCATTAAGCAGGCGATGGATATCATATCTAGATTTCATATCTATGCCGACTGTCGGCTCATCTAAAATAATTATTTCTGGCTTCCCTAAGAGCCCGATCAGTAAGTTCACTTTACGTTTCGTCCCACCTGATAACGTATTGATTAATGCTGTCGTTTCATTAAGATTAAGTAGCTTCTTGTATCGATTAATTGTATCTTCATCTAATACTTGTTGATTCAATCCTTTGAATAAATGAATGTTGTCATCTACAGACATATGTTCAAACAATGCAATATCTTGTGGAATATAACCAAGGATTTTATGTATGTGTTTTTTATCTAATGGTTGTTCATTATAAAAGATGTATCCTTCATCTTGGTTTTCAAGCCCTGCAATCATGCGAAGTAACGTTGATTTTCCAGCACCATTCTCACCAAGTAACATGGTCAATGATTTATCACGAAACGTTGTATTCAATCCTTCGAATATAACTTTACGTTTATATTTCTTGTATAAATTGTCTATTGTTATCATAATATCACCCAAACAGTAAGAGATTTAATACCGTAATAATTGTTAAAGAAAAAGTTACCGTCATAAACATCTTATGACTTACCGTCTTAATATAAATAAGCAGTGCAGATAATACATATTCATAAATGATCACTGTAAAGAGTACAACAATATAAAAATATAAGCTCATCTGAGCATCAAGAATAATACTCGCAGCCCTGACACAAAACATAATAAGCAATGTGTGGATTAACACATATAATAAATGGTACTGTATGCGTGTATGAGGAAACATGAATATTCTCGATAATGCTGCGTGTTGTGCAATATTTCGATGTAATACAATTTGTAATGATGCACAGAGTAATAATAGACTGACTATAAAATTCATCGATACTGAATGTGATTCAACTCGATTGACTGCAAACTGTTTAATTTTGCTCTTTGGTGTTTCTTTTTTATATGTTTGCACTACATTATCTCTATTGACTTCGTGATCTTTATCGACATACTTCTTAACGATGTATGGAATCTGCATATCATATAGTGCCTTACTTACAATTTCCTGGGCAATAGATCCCGCAAAGTCATCTCTATAAAATAACGGAAGCGCATCCCTCATGTCATGTTCTGATAATCGCTTTGAAAATCCTTCTGGTATTGTAAAAGCAACAATCGCTTCTTTTCTTTTAATTACATCATCAATATAGGCTTCATCTTTCTCGATTAATTGCGTATTAATGAAAGGAGCATCCTTAACTTTATCAATCAACTTACGAGACTCTGGGGTCTCATCCATATCTTGTATTGCAATCGGCATACTAAATACTTGATTCACAGCTTGTTGCACTACTTGTGTAGTGCATATTACAGATATCAGGATTGTCAGAAGTACTATATACGCTTTCCATTGCTTTAAAAATATTAAATTAATAAGAGGTTTCATCTTCTATACCTCCATACCCAGATGATGAAGGCAGTAAGTACACTAAGGACTAAATAAAGCCATAAGTAACCTGGTTGATCAATTAAATAATTATTGAGAAGCAGTTCAACGAGTTGATTGAATATATAGCTGAATGGCTGTTCGTACAAGAAATCATTGTGCCCCTTAAAATAAACAGAAGGTATCGTAGCACCAGAGAACAATATAATAACTATTGTCAGTATTGCCTTAAATAAAATGTTTAACATCCCTGTAAAGCAGCATTCTATGAAAAATAGCAGTCCCGAAATTAATATTAAATATATGACCATTATCATTATCAACGTTTGTAAATTATAGTATTCAAACTTATAGTTCATCATCATATTAGAAATAAGTAACATAAAAACCGTAAAACTTATTGTATAAAATAATGTTACGATACTTCGTGCAAACGTTAATTTTTCGATTGAAAATCTTAAAAGACTTAAACGATCAAGCAGTGCATGCTCTTGATTCATCTTAAGCACTGAAAATAATGATAAATAGAATAAATAAATCGAAATAAATATTGCACTCACTGTATAGTATGCGTATGAATTATATAGTCTCACAGGTTGTTCATCAAATGCACCATTGCGATTCAATCCTATAAAAAGCATATCTGTCATCATTTCAAGCATTTCTTCCCTTGAGGCTTCAGGATACAGCACTTTGTAACTTTTAATGCCACCCATAGATAACATTAGCCTACTATATACTGAATCTGTAAGCTGATAAATCACGACACTTCTTACAGATGACTTATCATAAGTATAGACGGATATCGGCAATGTTCCATATTTATAGAAAGAATCTGTCATTCCTTTATCTAACACAAAATAACCATCCAGCTTATTTTGTTTTAATAATCTTTCTGCTTTATGCTCCGGCATTTGTTTAAGTTCCAGATTATTGCCGATACTCTTGCCATCTCCAATAGACTTTAAGATTAATCGTGTCTCAGAAGACTGATCATTATCGACAAGTCCAATACGAAATCGCTCATCTTTCGTTTGAGTATACGTTATAACCATCATGACACCGACAATCGTAGCAAACAGTAACAATAGATAGAGCAGCAAATACCATTTTTTATATAAAAAAGAGTGATAAATGTTAAACAACTTATAGTTCACATTTATCACTCCTTTATCATTTATTCAAAGTCTTGCGTAACATCTGAGAAAATCTCATCAAATTTATCTTCTACTTCTGTTTGCAAATCAGATAATTCGCTATCTGACATCGTATTTAAATTACGCGCATCCTTCTTAGCCACTTTAAAATCTTGTTTCAGCTTTGTATTGCTATCAAGCAGGATTTTTACTGCCTCTCCTTCAACATCAAATGATACTTCCGCTTTTTGTTTTTGTTCATTATTACCTATATCTGTATTCATCTCATTATTGAAATTCAGTACCATATCGCTACCTGCCAATTGTGTAAGGTCGACTGTCCCTTTATCATTTCGCTTTCCGCCATCTGCTGTAGACACATTTGTAAACGATACTTCCTTTTCTTCACCGTCATTAAATAACAGCTGATATGAATCTTCAAATTTCTTGTCTGATTTTTTAGATTCACCTTTTACAATTAAAATCTCCTCATCACCTGCTGAAAGATGATAGTCTAATTTAAGATTATCATTGATTTGAGAAGACCCTAGAACCTTTACATCTTTATCATCTTGCCCTTTGATTGTTAGATCACGTTTCAATATATCCTTTCCATCAACATAAATAATTGAATTGATTTCAGGATAGTTCTTCACTTCTTCTTTCTTAGCATCTTTAATTAATTTCTCTATCTCTTTCTTTACATCCTTACCTTGATTCTGAGACTTTAATAATTCTTGTAACTCTTTATCATCTTTTGCTTCTTCAAGCACTGCGAGAACAACTTTCTTAACATCCTCTCTTTTAAGATGCATTGTAAGCTTGTCTAGATCCATATTTTTACCAAAGACACTTACTTTTTCTTTGTCTTTCTTAAAGTTTTCATCTTCGACGCTATCGACAACGATCTTAATGTAACGCTCAGCAATTTTGTTAACATCTTCCTCAGAAATCGTTGCACCACTTAATATATTGTTTAAATTCAACGATTCATTCGTCATGCCTTCTTCTACCAATGTTGGATTTAATTTTTCAAGCGTATCAACAATCTTATTATTAGGAACATTTAAAGGTTTATCTAGTACAGGTGCATCCAAATATTGATTATCTTTATCTGCACTCCACGTAAATGCTCCTATATTGTTATCCGCAATTGTCGGAGTAAGACTTATCTTCGATTTTTTCTCTTTACCATTATGCGCTAAATCTAAAATAATGTTCGATGAATCGACCATAGATTTAGAAACACCTAATCCATCTGTTAAATTCTCAGGAACATCTACACCTAATTTTAAATTAGATGCATAACTTTCATCTTTTAGTTTTTGCTGAAATTTAGATTCTTCTGGAAACCTCATTTCTACATACTTCGACATGTTATCCATCGATTTTTTCTCGCTTAATAGGTAAGCATTTTTTGGTGTATTTGTCATAAAAAAGTATGCAGCTGCGCCTCCACCAATCAATACGAGTGCCGCGATAAGTCCGATGATCAAGCCTTTAGATTTCTTCATAAATGATAATCCTCCTTGGTTTGTTAACTCAATCATATCAGACTTTATTTTTATCTTAAATAGTTATCTTCAAAATAAATCCATTTATATTATTTTGTTACTCTATATATAATCCCTTGAATTTAATACAAAAATTCATAAGCGCTATATTTAACTAACTATAGACATGTAATATTATATTTTATTTAAATAATAATTATCTTATTGAACTTTTGACGTTTTAATAACTTTGAAATGAAGAATGTATGCAAATAACGCCATAATAAATAAAGATAATATCGCTATTCTACTCGCAAGCGGGCCATAGTCTTTTAACAACAGTGTGATGGTTCCATATATAAACGGCCCGATTACTGCTGACAACTTCCCGCTCATCGAAAACAAACCGAAAAATTGTCCGACGTGTTCTTCCGGTGCTAATTCAATAATTAACGTTCTGGAAATTACCCATATCGAACCCATCGCAATCCCGAACAGCACTGCACATATATAGAAGACTTCTTTAGGCAGAGGTAGGCTCGCTAGTATTAATGCAATCATCAATATGAGTCCGACGTAATGCAGCGCCTTTAATGATCCTATATGTTTTGCGATATATCCAAACACAAATGCCCCGATGATACTGAATACTGTTGCTGCCATGAATACAACTATAAACTGCTGGCTCGTAAAACCGACAACCGTTGTAGCATAAGGTTGCATCATACTAATTGCTGTTGCTAGCGCATCGTTTAAGAAGAAGTAGACAATCAAAAAGATATAAATTGCTGGCTTTGATTTCGCTAATTTAAATGTTTCTACCACTTCTTTATATCCAGATTTCAATGAAGTGTGATGCACTTCTTTTTGTCTTTTTCCGTCTTTACCGAACATAAAAATCGGCAGACTAAATACAAGAAACATTATCGCGGTTGGGATAAAAGTCTCTCCAGCTTCTTTCGTCCCTACAAACGTCATGATTGAAATTACACCAAATAATGTTCCCATATACCCCAATGCTACACCGTAACCAGAAATGACAGAGTGATTTTCTTTACTTGTTAAACTCGGCATCATTGCGTCATAAAATACAAGACTTGAGTTATACATAAACTTAGCAATAGTGAACAAGATTATAATGATTAAAAAAGTTAAGGGTACATCTAAAAAGCTGCCTTCTAAAGGATGCTTATAGACATAACCCATACCAAATGTGCATAAAAATACTATCAAAGTAAATATAATAACCCACTTCTTCTTATGATTCGTCCGATCAATATATATACCGTATATCGGGCTCAATATAATAAGCAATAAAGCCGAGATACTTGCTGAATATGCAATCCAAGTAGATGCTAATTGCTCAGTTACCGGATTTTGACCAAAGTGTTCTGTTACAAATTGAGGAAAGAATAATGTAATGATATTGGCGCTGAAAATAGTGTTGCTAAAGTCATAAAGTGCCCAGCTTAAAATTGGTAATGATAGCATTAATTTAATATCTTTTTTCATAGTTTCTCCTAAAATTATTTTATATATATAATAATATATATATTCTAGGATGATAACATTAATTTATTATAAATTCTGTAACAAGTGTAAATTTCTTTTTATTTCAATAATTTTATTTGTTGGAGTTCACTTAATAATTGTTGTAATTGATGCGAACCCTCAATTGGTTCTAGTGTTACTGAAGGAAACAAAATACCTTTTTCTAGCTGTTGCGCCACCCTTTCAAATGCTAGTAAATAATGACCTAGTACTTCGTCATCTATACATCTTGTATGTCCATCCCTTAATTGTCTGTTTAATAAAAATGTGATTTGTTCTTTTAAAAATATTATTAAATAATAATATTTTAACACCTGTTTATTAGCTGAAAATTCACCGTATTCATTTGAATACGTCATCTTTACATTAGAAAGATTTAAATATAGTTTGAACATTTCGCTTTTCGAATCTTTAATTTTGTGATTCGATGCATATCAATAATAAAAAGCTCGATAGATAGTTCTATCAAGCTTTTAAATTGACTCCATGATTCCTTTACCGATCATAATTTTATCTCGGTACTTTTTATACGATTAATTTTAATTTCTCTATTTCATCCCTTATATTATTGGATCAAAGCCATATTTCTCAAATATTTTAAGTGTATCTGGCTGTGCTACATAGTTAAAGAATTTTTGTGCCTCTTCTTTGTGATGCGTATCTTTTATAATCGCTACTGGATATATAATTTTGTCATGCAATGTATCTTTAATTGTAAATGAATACTTTATCTTCTCGCTAGATTTCAAATCTGAGGCATATACAATGCCAGCTTCTACATTCCCTGTCTCAACATAAGTCAAAACTTGTCTCACGTCTTTAGTTAATATGTATTTATTTTCTAGTTTCTGATAAAGATTAGCATTTTCAAGCATTTGCTTACCATATGCTCCTGCAGGAACTAATTCAGGGTTGCCCAGTGCAATTTTATCTATTTTATTAGATGTTAAATCATGTACATTATTGATTGGACTGTTAGAGATAAGTACGAGATGATTTTTAAGTAGTGATTTTTTCTCATCTTTATTTATTTTATTATCTTCAACGAGCATGTCTACTTTATCCTCAGCAGCAGAAATAAATATATCCACAGGCGCACCTGATTTTATTTGCTGAGCAAGTGTTCCTGAGGCACCATAGTTAAATTTTAAATTAATCGCCTGATATTTTTTTTCATATTTTTGTTCAATTTCATTCAGCGCATCTTTCAAGCTTGCTGCTGCAGATACCGTAATGATCTTTTTATCTTTTTGCTGCTTAATTTCTTCTGTTTGATTGCACGCACTTAATAATAAAACTGCTGATAGAATGATAAATAATTTTTTCATAATATTCCTCCTCATTTTATTATAAGCACAAACAAAATAAAAATACCACTTAATGTAAGTTATTACTTAAGTGGTATTGATGATAATCTTAATTTCTAATTAAATAGTCGAAGGCACTTAATGCTGCCGTTGCACCTGCACCCATAGAAATAATAATTTGTTTATATGTTTGATCCGTGCAATCCCCTGCTGCAAATATACCCGGAACATTTGTAGCACCATTGCGATCAACGATGATTTCACCACGGTTATTGCGCTCTACTAAATCTCCAACAAATTCAGTGCTTGGCACTAAACCAATTTGCACAAAGACACCTTCTAAATCAACTGTATGTTCTTCATTTGTAGTACGATCTATATAAGTTAAGGCTTGAAGCTTATCTGTACCTGTTAGCTCTTTCGTAGCTGCAGATTTAATTATCTCTGCATTTTTTAACGAAGCAAGACGGTCCTGCAATACTTTATCAGCTCTTAGTTCTTCACCAAATTCAAGTAAAGTGACATGCTCTACAATACCAGCAAGATCAATCGCAGCCTCTACACCAGAGTTTCCGCCACCGACAACTGCAACACGTTTACCTTCAAATAAAGGACCGTCACAATGCGGGCAATAAGCTACACCTTTATTTTTATATTCAGCTTCACCTGGCACGTTCATATTACGCCATTTTGCACCTGTACTAATAATCAATGTTTTACTTGAAAGCTTTCCACCGTTCTCAAGTGTGACATAACTCATATCATCAATTTTCTCAATCGATTCTACACGCACTGCATTCATCACATCAATATCATAGCTCTTAATATGATCAACTAAGTTCTGAGCAAACTCCGGACCTGTCGTTTCTTTTACAGAAATAAAGTTTTCAATTGCAGCAGTATCATTTACTTGTCCCCCGATACGTTCTGCAACAATACCAGTTCTTAAACCTTTACGCGCAGCATAGATTGAAGCTGCTGCACTTGCAGGTCCTCCACCAATAACAAGGACATCGAAAGGCTCTCTTGCATCAAATTCTGATGCATCAGCGCCTCCACCAACTTGATTAACGATCTCTTCAACCGTCATTTTGCCGCTGCCAAACTCTTCACCATCTAAGAAAATACTAGGTACTGCCATAATATCTTTCGATTCTTCTCTGAATACTGCACCATCAATCATTGTATGCGTAATGTTTGGATTAAGCACCGACATTACGTTCAATGCTTGGACAACATCAGGACACTTTGTACAAGTTAGACTTACAAACGTTTCAAAATTTAAGGGCTGATTAATCTTTTTAATTTGATTGATTACCGCTTCATCAAGTTTTGGAGCTCTGCCGCTCACTTGCAGTAAAGCAAGCACTAACGATGTAAATTCATGACCTAACGGTACACCTGCAAAAGTAACACGTGCCTCCTCTTCAGGACGCGCAACTGTGAAGCTAGGTGTTCTCTTAAGCACTGCTTCTTTAATAGATATTTTGTCCGACATTTCACTAATTTCATTTAATAATGCCATCATATCCTGTGAAGTTTTATCTTCACCTTTACTTGCTGTTAAAATAATCTCACCTTCAAGTAACTCAAGGTATTGACTTAATTGTTGTTTTAAACTACTGTCTAACATTTACTTATGCTCCTTTTATTGTATATTTATACACCTTAAAGATAATAGAGACCACAACGCAATATATACGTTGTGGCACTATAGATATTAACGCTAAGTTAAATAATTAAATTTTACCTACCAAGTCTAAACCAGGTGTTAAAGTTTCAGATCCTTCTTTCCATTTCGCCGGACATACTTCACCATCATGTGATGCTACGTATTGAGCAGCTTTCACTTTATCAATTAACACGCTTGCTTCACGACCGATACCATCGTTGTTAATTTCCATCGTTTGAATAACGCCGTCTGGATCGATTAAGAATGTAGCACGTTGTGCAAGACCAGCTTCTTCATCTAACACATCGAAGTTACGTGCAATCACATGTGATGGGTCACCAATCATAGTGTACTGTATTTTAGAGATTGCTTCTGAGTGATCATGCCAAGCTTTGTGCGTGAAGTGTGTATCACATGATACAGAGTATACGTTCACACCTAAATCTTGTAATGTTGCATATTGATCTTGTAAATCTTCTAATTCAGTTGGACATACAAAAGTGAAGTCCGCTGGATAGAAACATACGATGCTCCAAGAACCTTTCATTGACTCATTTGATACTTCTACAAATTCATCACTTTTTGGATCATACGCTTGTGCTGTAAACGGTAAAATTTCTTTGTTGATTAATGACATAAATAAATTCCTCCTGAAATTCTAATAAAATTCTTATTTAGAATAATTCTAATTTCTACATTTCTTATTATACATGATGGGTAATACAAGTCAACTAAAGACATTTAATTTTATAATTATTTTAATTAAAGTTGTCACTAGCGTTATTGAATTGTTTTATCCTATTAAATTTTATCATTTAATTCCTATAATTCTCATTTAGAGATAGTAATAATTATCCTAATTTTTTTGTCATTATTAATCCTTAAATATATTGTATAATAATTGTATTATTACTATATATAAAATTGATTGATTGTGTTAAAATTATTGTGAAATGATGCACATACATATGGAGGGGTATTATGACACTGGAACGACCTGTAAAAACACTTGAAGATACACACGCTTCAAAACCTAATATCGAAAATATTGTTGGTCAAGTAGCTACAAAAGAAATCATGGTTGACCGTGCACCGGGCAGATACGTACTGAAGTCTGTCATGTCTGGATTTTTACTTGCAATTATGACGGTGTTAATGCTCGCAGTCAAAACACAGTTTGCAGGGGCGAATCCAGGTTTAATTAATTTACTTGGTGCAATTTCATTTAGTATCGCACTCGTTATGATTGTGCTGACAAACTCGGAACTACTAACGAGTAACTTTATGTTCATGACTGTTGGTCTTTATTATAAAGTTATTTCAATGCCTAAGGTGATGAAGATTTTTACATACTGTTTTATAGGTAACATCATTGGGGGCTTCATACTATTCGGTATGATGACAGGAACTAAAGTAATGACGCCGGAGATGGTCACTGCACTTACAAAAACCGTTAACGCAAAAACGATTGATTCTACGTGGCTTACAATTTTAATAAAAGGGATTTTCGCAAACTTCTTTATCAATATCGGAATTTATATCTCACTTCAATGCAAAGAAATGTTGGCAAAAGTATTCTTTATCGGTGTCGGTGTTGTAATATTCGTATTTATGGCATACGAACACGTTGTTTACAATGCAGGGTTGTTTGCAGGAATGATGTTCTATAACATCGATGCATTATCATGGATTGATGTTCTAAAAAATATTGTTTTCGCTTATATCGGTAACTACATCGGAGGCGGCATCTTTGTAGGACTTGTTTATGCATATTTAAACGGAAGTAGAAATGAAATAGAAGGATAATAATGAACGCCGAACTAGAGTTCGGCGTTCATTATTATTTATAGTATAGTTTTTTCGCATTTTCCATACTCAAGCTTACAAGCTGATCATTTTTATTCAAATACATAATATGATTCGCTTCGTCTATAGATTGAATTACTAATGTATCATTGATCTTTATGTCATTTTCGTATAGGTATGATAACAACCTCACTTCATCACGAACTTTTGACAGTGTGAATGAATCACCAGTATTCAGTTCTGTAATAGCATGGAGTGTCTCTTCCTGTAAACTGCCTCTTGGAATTAATGCCCCATGGGGACAATATTTAGGATAGCTTAACATTTCATCGAGACGTTCTATAAATAAGTCTGATACACGGTGTTCGAGAACTTCTGCTTCAATATGTACTTCATCCCAACGATAGCCTAATGTTTCAATCAGAAAACATTCAATTAAACGATGACGTTTTACAACTCGGGCTACTTCTTTTTCTCCAACTTCTGTCAGCATTGCACCTTTATAAGGTTTAGTAGTAATATACCCCTCTTTTTCTAATCGATTCGTCATCTCAGTTACAGACGGTGGCTTGATTCCAAGATGTGTCGCAATTTTTTTATTCGAAACATAGTCATTTAAACCATTGTTATGATAAATACACTTTAAATAATCTTCTTTTTCTTCAGTTAACATACTTCTTCCTCCAAAATTTAAATTTTATGAAAAATTTCCCATTGCTTTATTATTTTTTAAGTATTATATTAAATATAGTTTAGGTTTGCCTAAACTTATTTTTAAAATTTGTAAAAGGGATGGTCTCTATGCTTTCAATTCATAATTTAAACGTTTCTATAGATGGACGTCATATTCTTCATGACATTAATTATACACAACAATTAACAGGAAAGCTTATAGGAGTTTTAGGCCCGAATGGCGCCGGAAAATCTACATTATTTAAAGGTATGCTTGGTTTTATTCGCTCAACCGGAGCAGTAAGTCTCAATAATAAGCCATTAATTAAGCAACTCACACGTTGTGCATATATCCCTCAGAAATCATCTATTGATATCGAATTTCCTATCACTGTTATTGATACAATACATTCTGGTTTATACGCTTCATCTTTAATGAAACATCGTTCTGATAATAAAAAGGTAAATGAATTAATGACTTTGATGGAATTAAATGATATTCAGCATAAACTGATCAGCGATTTAAGTGGCGGACAATTACAACGTGTATTGATTGCACGAAGCCTTATGCAGGAGAAAGATATTTACTTTCTGGATGAGCCTTTTGTTGGTATTGATTTCAAAAGTTATGAAATCATTAAAGATTGCATATTTAAATTAAAATCAAATCATAAACTTATCTTTATCGTTCATCATGATTTAAGATCAGCTTCTGATTTGTTTGATGAATGTATTCTACTGAATAAAGGGATTATTGCTGAAGGACCCACTAAAAGCATACTTACTGAAGATAATATTAAACAAACATATTTTGTACAAGGAGGTGTTTAAATGAGTTTTATTACTGAAATCTCAAACTATCCTTTCTTATCACGTGCATTAATTACAGCAGCGATTGTCGGAATCGCAGCAGGAGTAGTCGGATGTCTCATTATATTACGTGGATTAAGTTTAATGGGTGACGCGATGAGTCACGCTGTATTGCCAGGCGTTGCTCTAAGTTTTCTATTGCATATACCAATGTTTATTGGAGCATTATTCACCGGTCTATTAACAAGTTTGTTTATCGGCGCAATAACTGACCACTCTAAAACGAAAAAAGATGCTGCTATTGGTATTGCGTTCACTCTATTCTTCTCTGTTGGTGTCGTAATGATCAGCATGATGGAGACGACGACAAATTTATATCACATATTGTTCGGAGATATACTTACGGTAACGAAAGAAGCAATGTACACAACGCTCTTTGTCAGTCTCGCTGTGCTCCTCGTTATTATTGTCTGCTATAGACAACTTAAATTAACGACGTTCGATCCAATCTTCAGCAGAATGAATGGTATTAATCCATCCTTCTGGCATTATACTGTAATGATACTGTTAGCACTTATTACAGTCGTTAGCTTACAAACAATAGGCATCATACTCGTCGTTGCAATGTTGATTACACCCGCATCAAGCGCCTATTTAATTTCTAAAAGCTTACACAAGATGATGCTTTTATCTGCTGCATTTGGATTATTCAGTGCAGTTACCGGCATTTATATCAGCTATATATTGAACGTCCCAAGTGGCGCATGTATTGTTATTATTGCAACTATAATCTATCTCATTATATTTACACTCAATAAAACAACGAAAATATTTATTACGAAAGGATGAAATTTATGAACACAAAACATTTTTCTAAAATAATTGTCTTCTTTGCGCTGGCAACAATTTTATTAAGCGCATGTTCACAAGATAAAAAAGAAGGAAAATTAAAAATTGTAACATCAAACTCTATTATCTATGATATGACTAAAACGATTGCGGGTGATCATGCAATCATTACTAATATCGTACCTATTGGACAAGATCCGCACGACTATGAAGTTAAACCGAAAGATATTAAAGCAATTACTGATGCTGATTTAGTGTTATTTAATGGCTTAAACCTAGAAACTTCAAGCGGGTGGTTTCAAAAAGCATTACAACAAGGTGATAAGAAATTAGACGATGACAATGTTATCGCTGTGAGTGATGGCGTTAAGAAAATTTTCTTAAATGAGCGTCATGACGATAATGCAATTGATCCACATGCCTGGTTAAGTATTGATAATGGGATTATTTATAGCAAAAATATCGCTGAAGCAGTTGAGAAAGCAGATAAAAATCATTCAAAAGTGTACCATAATAATATGGAGCAATACACGAAAAGCTTAACTACATTAAGCGCGCAGTATAAAGATAAATTCAATGATATTTCAAAGTCAGAGCGTCATTTAATTACGAGTGAAGGCGCGTTCAAATACTTCAGTAGAGACTATGATTTGAGCCACGCTTATATATGGGAGATTAATACGGAAAAACAAGGTACACCAGAACAGATGAAACAAGCAATAAACTTTGTCAAAAAACATCAGGTTAAATCTTTATTCGTCGAAACGAGTGTCGATAAACGTAGTATGCAGTCACTCAGCGAAATGACTAAAACACCGATTTATGGCGAAGTCTATACAGATTCTATCGGTCAAAAGGGCACTGACGGAGATAGTTATTATAAAATGATGGAACATAATATAAAAACAATTCATAATGGATTGAAATAGTAGAGCGCAGCGTAATTACACGCTGTGCTCTATTAATTGATGATAAATAATATAACTTGCTGTTACACACGTCACAGGAATTGCGATTGCAACCGCAACTCCTCCAGAAATAATCATTAATATTTCCTGGGAAAATACTTTAGAGTTAATAATTTGTTCAAATGTATAACCTACATTTTTAAACCATATTATCAGTGTCATCCCTGTACCTAAGTAGGCAAAGTATAATGTATTCGTTGTCGTACATAATATGTCTTTTGCAACATTCAATCCGGAACGATACAGTTCGCTACGCGTTAAATGTGGCTCATTCAGATAAATATACTCCATACTTGATGCAATTGAAACAGACAAATCAATGATCGCACCTAACACACTGATCATAATAACAAAGAGCATGACATTGAAAAACGATACGCCTATACGTAATGAATATGTCGCAATCTCTTCCCCATCTTCCATCGGGAACCCTTGAATCATACCGAATTTTGTTGCTCCATATATAAAGATAAGAGAAATAATAAACGTAATAAATGTTGAAATCAAAGCAGAGATACTCACATTGTCATATTTATTAATGATTAATATATTAAATAATCCCATTATTATGCTGAAACATAGTGCCACCAATATGACATTTGCATTAAGCACAACACAAAGTATCGCGACTGCCAACATGAATATATTCATAAATATTGCAAGAAAAGCTTTTATTCCATTTTTACCTCCAACGATTGCCATGAGAATGAATAATATAATAATAAGTAATGTTAATGTCTTCATCGCCTCACCTCGCCTCCAAGCATCACGCTCGCGATCCATATCGTAATTGGTATTGAAAGTACGATACCGATACTGCCGGATACTGCACGAGCAAGTTCAAGCGACCAATGTAAACTAAACGTCTGCCATATCGGTGAATGATTTGCTAAATACAATATAATAATTGGCATCGCACTACTTAAATATGCGAATAATAAAATATTTGTCATCGGACCGATGATATCCTTTCCAATTTCATACCCCGATGCACGTAGTGACTTGGTATTCGATAAAGGCTGCGTTACTTTTATCTCGTGTAATGATGACGTAATTGTGATCGCTATATCCATAACAGCTCCAAGGGTTCCGATAAGGATGGTCGTCAAAAATACTTTCTTTGGCGGAATCGTCAAGTAAGACATTGTTTCATAGCGAATTCCTTCAGCTGAGGTTAAATATATCACGCTTTGCACAACGAGCAATGTTACTAAAGTGGCTGCGAGTGTGCTGACAATCGCAATCCATGTTTTCCTCGTAAATCCATTAATGAATGTGAGTGTGAGTATTGTACATAATACAACTGCAACACTCGCTATTAGTATCATCGGAATATGTTTATGTGATAAATAGAAATTAAATACAAATAACGTAATACAGAAATTTAAAATTAAACTGATTAATGAATAGAATCCTTTCTTACCGACCATAATGATAAGCAGTAGCGTAAACACAGAAAGCGCAGTCACTAAAACTGTATCCCTCTTCTCACCTATAATTTGCGATTTATCTCCGGCTTTTATAAATACTTTCTGACCTTTTTTATATTGCTCATCATAAGCACTACTTTTAGTATATGTATTCGTAACAATGAACCTTTCACCTTTATGGTTATGATTCGTACCTATCATTTCTACAACTTGCTTATATACAATATCTTTGCGGTGATTCGCATCAATTGTACTTTCTTTCGATATAACTTCCACATGAGTCACCTTCGCAATTGTTTGCTTGTAAAGTGCATCATTATTAAGCGTGAATACAATTACTCCAATACATATGATTAAAGTCAAACTGTATGAAAACCACTGTAATCCTGAGCGTTTCAACATATTTTTCATTAAGACCATAGGGTGTTCCTTTCAAATCAATAATGGTTTGATAATACAGTATATCGCAAAAAATCAAAACTGATACTATATAAGTATATTTGACAAAAAAATCTCCCTTAACGGGAGATTTTAGTTGATTGGTGAGCCACCGGTAATACCATAAACTTGTCCGGTAATATAGCTTGCATTGTCACTTGCAAGTAAAACATAAACATCTGCGAGCTCTACGGGTTGCCCTGCTCTACCAAGCGGTTCTTTTTTACCGAATTCTGGGATATTATCCTGTGGTTGACCTCCACTTATTTGAAGTGGTGTCCACACTGGCCCAGGCGCTACACTATTCACTCGAATGCCTTTAGGTCCAAGTTGCGCTGCCAAACTCTTTGTCATAGATATGCTACAGCTTTTCGTCATAGCATAATCAACAAGATGTGCACTT
The DNA here is from genome assembly GCF_058188655.1 of Macrococcus sp. CoH-51_TC_04. NCBI lineage: Bacteria > Bacillati > Bacillota > Bacilli > Caryophanales > Staphylococcaceae > Macrococcus > Macrococcus sp. CoH-51_TC_04. Next base: position 56,461 of record NZ_JBVGOY010000005.1, on the reverse strand, counting down.
GGTTTTACACCTTGAATTGAGCTTGTCATGATAATGCTGGCACCAGGTCTTAAATGTTTTAATACACTTTGGATTGTAAATATATTTGAGAAAACGTTCACTTCAAACGTATCTCGTACTTGCTGTTCATCTAATTGCTCAATATCATATTCGAACTGCTGCATACCTGCATTTAATACTAGTATATCTAATCCGCCTAATGCTTCATATGCTTTAATTGCTACTTCACGCGCAAATGTTGCCTCGCGTAAGTCACCGGGCAATAACACACACTTTCTGCCTACAGCTTCAATGACACGCTTTACATCTTCTGCGTCTTTTTGTTCATCTGGATGATAGTTGATTGCGACATCTGCACCTTCTTTAGCATAAGCAATTGCAGCTGCTCTACCAATACCTGAGTCTCCTCCGGTAACGAATGCTTTCTTGTCAGTAAGCTTATCTGTCCCTTTATATGAATGTTCGCCACAATCTGGTACCGGCTTCATTTCACTCTGAATACCTGGGTATGCTTGTGGTTGCTTTTCATAAGACGTATTATAATATTTATTTAATGGATTTGACATAGTATGACCTCCTTGATTTGTATAATTACCTATACCCTATCGTTGCTTGTTTAATTATCCAGGGTATAAAACTATACATCAAAGAGATAGAGAAAGTACCAGATTATTTATCAATCTGGTACTCTTTATGAGAGCTTAATCGTAATTATTGTCCCTTTATCTAATTCACTCTCCACTTCTATTTCAAAGTCATGTAGATCAGCAATTTCTTTTACAATTGCCATCCCAAGACCATTAGACGGTGCTTTATCTTCATGTACTTCAGCTTTATAAAATCTTTCAAACAATAATTCCTTAGTTTTATCAGACATACCGTAACCTTCATCTGAAATCTTTATGTATTTGTACGTTCCCTCTCCTAATTCAAACTTAATTTGAGTATCTTCAGGGCTGTATTTAATCGCATTAGAAAGTAGGTTGCTTATCATTTGATAACATAAATCTCGATGACCAAGTATTTCAATATCTTTAAGTTTCGTTGTAACAAAAATTTCTTTTTGATCAAGAGCATACATATGATTACGTATAACTTCCTGAATGAGTGTTTTTCCATTGAAAGGTTCTTTGTCGATTATAGTATCAGTCTTCTCAAGAGAAGCGAGCATCAGCAATTGTTTCGTTAGTCCACTTAAACGTTGTGACTGGTGTTCAATGTCATCTAACAAACTAAAGTCTTTCGTTTGTCTGAGTTGTTTAATTTGTCCAAGTAAATTAGTTATAGGTGATTGAATTTCATGACTGACATTTGCAACAAAACGTTGATTCATTTCTTCGTGATGCAGTATTTTAGCACTCATTATGTTCATCTCATGTGCTAATACACCGATTTCATCCTTACGTTTTACTTGCGTCTGATAACCACTCTGATCTCCAATTTTGCGGGCTGCTTCCTTTAGCTGAACAACAGGACGCACGATATATTTAGATGAAATAAATACAAATAAGATGGAAAATACAATAATACATAGAAACAGTATTGCAAGAAAAATTCTAAATTCATGCATACTCGCTCCGACATCTGGTCTAATGTAAACATCATATATTTCATTATTAACTTTCATCGGCATACCGACTGTATTTCTAGTCTCATTATCAAAGAATCCCGTAATAAATACATTAAATGGCCGTTCTTTAATTCCATGATACGTTTCCGTTAACGGGCTATTATCCGGTAAATTTTTCACTCTAAACGGTGTACCATAGAAAGCTTTCTTATCATCCTTGACTGTTACTACTTGAAAATTTAAATTTGCGAGTTGTGTGAAAAATGCTTCCGGTTTTATTTCTGGATGTGATTCGATATATTTCTTCTGTGTTATTAAAGTGTTCGTTATACGTGTGTCGTTCTGTTCTTTTAGCGTTAAGTGATAATAAATGTTTGCGATGATAAACGAAAGTAATGAGCTGACGAGAATGACATGGAATGTACCCATTATAAATCGGGTAGACAGTCTTTTAAACATGATGCACCTTATACCCTACACCGCGTACAGTCTGAATTTCTACACCACTGTCAAATGCACCTAACCTTTTACGAATACGTTTCACATGTACATCTACTGTTCGTTCATCTCCATCAAAGTCATATCCCCATATCTCTTCTATAAGCTGTTCTCTCGTTGCAACTTTCGGATAATGTCTGACTAAATAATATAGAAGTTCAAATTCTTTTCTTGGAAGATATAAAGACTCGTCTTCCATCATCACTTCATAACTTTCTGCATCGATTATCAGCTCGCCGAATTCAATCTTCTCTACCGCCTTCTCATAACGCTTTAATATTGCTTGTGCTCTAAAGATAACTTCCTCTATCTCAAACGGCTTAGTAACATAATCATCACTTCCTGCTTGAAACGCAATCCTCTTATCCCCCAATGCATCTCGTGCAGTAAGCATTATAACAGGCAGTTGATAGAGCTGTTTAATTTGCTCGCACAGCTGGAATCCGTCAATACCTGGCATCATAATATCGACGATACATAAATCGATACTTTCATTATCCAGCAGATTAATCGCTTCATCACTGTTCCTAGCCTCATACACTTGAAAATCATGGTGCAAAAAACCTTCTTTAACTTCGCGACGAATAGCCATTTCATCATCTACAACTAATATATTATTTTGCACAATATGTCCTCCGTTCATATTCCGTTCATATTCAACCTTTAATATATGTATTACAAACAAAGCGAAAGGTTGATCATTATGAACTTAGCATTAAAAGAAATTAAATATTATAAAGTGAAATACTTGCTGATTGCAGCAATTATCTTCTTACTCTCATTCTTAGTATTATTTGTATCTAGTTTAGCACAAGGACTTGGAAAAGATAACGTATCATTCATCGAACAAATCGATGCAAGTCATTATGTAATATCTAAAGATGCAGATAACAATCTAATGAATACACCTTTGTCTAAACATGACCAAAAAGTATTAGAAGATAAAAATATACCGTTACTTAAGTTACAACCGGTAAAGGCACAAAAAAACGAAAAGTTTCTATTAGCAACAGTAACTGAAGACTATATGAAGCTACCTGCTGACAACACAGTTAATCTTGATTCACATGCTTCAAAGACATTTAAAGAAAACGATACTTTAAAACTTAAAGATCAAGACAAACAACTAAAAATTTCAGAATTCACACGTCACCAAATGTTTGCACATATGCCTGTCGGACTCGTTTCACAGGAAACTTATAACAACTACTTCAAAGAGGCCCCAGTAAATGCCGGTATTATCAAATCAATGTCAAAGTCTGATATGAATCAGCTTAATGATGACTTAAAAGATGCAAAACTGATTACACCTGATACAGCGATGAAAGGAATACCAAGTTATGAAGCAGAACAAATGCCGTTAAACTTAATGGTTATCTTCTTATTCTTAATCTCAGCAATCGTGATTACTGTATTCTTCTATGTCATCACAATTCAAAAAACAACAGAGTACGGTATCTTAAAAGCCATTGGCACAAGTAATAGAAAGCTTATCTTCAAACTTATGCAGGAAGTTATCGTTGTTGTAATGGTTAGTGTGCTCATAAGCATCGGCGTTATTTATATCATCAACATGAATTTACCGGCAACAATGCCGTTTTTCCTGAATCCTAACCTTATTTTCTTACTTATCGGTTTATTCTTAGTGGTCGCATTAATCGGTGTAATGCTTTCAATATATAAAGTACTAAAAATTGATCCAATTCAAGCAATCGGAGGAGAATAATTATGATAGACGTAAAACATATATCTAAATCCTTTAAACAAGGAGATACTACAACCGAAGTACTAAAAGATATTAACTTTACAGTAAATGATGGGGAAGTTGTATGCTTGTACGGACCCTCTGGTTCTGGTAAAAGTACACTACTTACGATTATCGGTGCACTCCTTCAACCCACGAGCGGTGAAGTAATTATCAATGATAAATCGTTATCACACTTATCAAAAACCGAAATTACAAAGATGCGCCTTGATGATATTGGATTTATCTTTCAGGCCTCTCATCTTGTCCCCTTCCTTACTGTGAAAGAACAACTCTTACATGTGGCATTAGAAAATGGTATGGATAAAAAAGAAGCGATGAAAAAAGCAGATGATTTGCTCGAAACATTTGGGTTATCACATCGTGCGAAAGTTTACCCTAAGAGCTTATCAGGCGGAGAGAAACAACGTGTCGCGATTGCACGTGCGTTTATGAACCATCCTTCTCTCATCTTAGCAGATGAACCGACAGCGAGTTTAGATTTTGAACGTGCTGTACAAGTTGTTGAAGTAATCAGAGAACGTGTGAAAGAGAATAACAGTTCATGTATTATTATTACACATGACGAACGTATCTTTAAATATGCAGATCATATATTAAGATTAGAAGGCGGAAAATTAGTAAAAGAAAGATAAAGTATAAGGGTGAAATTGGCATGGCGCCAAATTCACCCTCTTTTTCTTGCTCGAAATTGGCACGGTGCCAAATTTACGCTTAATGTGTCACTTCAGAATGAGCAATACCTGTCACAGACTTTACTTCAACTTCTCTAAACTTATCTTCAGATTCCGCTTTACCTAAATACGTTCCTAAGAACGCTCCGATAAATCCTGCAGGTACAGATATGATTGCAGGGTTTGCTAACGGAAATATAGGATTCGCTGTAATAAATGCTGTTCCATCAGGATTCATAACATTCGGGCTCAATATTACTAAAATCAAAGAAGTAATCAATCCTGTCAGTAATCCTGCAATCGCACCTTGAGTATTAAACCTCTTCCAGAAAATCGTAAATACAATTACCGGTAAGTTTGCACTTGCTGCCACACAAAAAGCAAGTGATACTAGAAAGGCAACATTCATATTTTGAGCAAACAAGGCAAGTAATATCGATAATACGGATACAGCTAAAGAAGCAATTTTTGCTGCTTTCATCTGTTCACGTTCTGATATATTACCTTTCTTAATAATTTCGCCATAAATATCATGTGCAAAAGCAGAAGCACCTGATAATACAAGTCCTGCAACTACTGCAAGAATTGTAGCAAACGCAACAGCACATACAAATGACATCAAGATATCTCCACCTAGCTTATCCGCAAGAAGGGGTGCCGCCATATTTCCTGCAGGGTTTGCTGATATGATTTCTTCACGTGTTAGTAAGCTTGCTGCGCCAAACCCTAAAAATATTGTAAGGATATAAAAAATACCAATAAGCCATGTTGCCCACATAACCGAAGATCGTGCGGTCTTTGCGTCATTTACCGTGAAGAAACGCATGAGAATATGCGGTAATCCTGCTGTACCAAATAATAAAGCAACGATTAAAGAGATATTATCTAATGGCGATTTCCCTTGTGACCCCGGATTAATATAGTCACTCTTAAGTTCAGGTGCATCAATGGACTTCATCGCACCAAACATGTTGGCGATACTAAAGTTAAAGTGCTTTAATACAAGGAAAGAAATAATAATCGTTCCAATCATTAATAAAACTGCTTTGACCATTTGAACCCAGCTCGTTGCTGTCATGCCACCAAATAGTACATAAATTGTCATCATAATTCCAACGATAATAACCGCCCATGTATAAGGTATATTGAATAAGAGCTGAATCAGTGCACCAGCACCTACAAGCTGTGCAAGCATATAGAAAATAACAATCGTAATCGATGATATTGCAGCCGTTGCACGTACTTTCTTCAGTTCAAATCGAGCAGCAATCATGTCTGCTAGTGTATACTTCCCTAAGTTTCTTAAAGGTTCTGCAACGATATATAATACGATTAAATATGCCGTTAAATATCCGATACTATAGAAAAATCCATCAAATCCCCATAATGCAATAGCTCCAGCGATCCCTAAAAATGAGGCTGCTGAAAGATAATCTCCTGCAATGGCCAGCCCATTTTGCCAGCCTGTCAGTCCTCCTCCTGCTGTGTAGAAATCTTCAGCAGAATTTGTTCTTTTTGAAGCAAAGTAAGTAATAATTAATGTTAAACTCACAAAAAACAAAAACATAATAATTACAGTTGTATTCATAGCTCATTCCCCTTTCGATATTCATTGATAATTGCTTCTGATTGAATATCAAAGTGTTTCGCTCTAGACATGTAGAGTGTTACAAGCGTCCACACCATAATAAATAGCATAAATGCATAGATCCATGCCCAGGAAATATTCCAGAATGCTTCTTTATTCAGAAATTTCGTATAGCCTGTAAGAATTGGAAATAAAATTGTCGCTACAATAAAAAATAATGAGATTGGAAATATAAAAGATTTACGTTCTTTCTGCAATTTCTTGAAACTTTCACTTTGTGCAATCATATTATACTCATGTTGTTCCATCTACTCATCCCCTTATACATTGTGTAATTATGCACCCTATTTCATTCTATTGATTTGTCAGAATATTGTCAATATTTAATTAATAAATTTATGCATAAAAAGAAAGGAGTATAAATACTCCTTCCCTTCTCTAACTACTCTTCAATCTTCTCTTCTTTTAAACGTTTCGGATAATCTTCTAACCAGAATTTCGCATTCGGTAACTCATTTGGATTCGGTTTATAAATCGCATATTTACCAGAACCTTTCTCTTTCTTCTGCATCTCAAAGTCTTTTAGCGCACGTATTGCAGGTTTGTGTAAAATCCAGATCGCAATAATGTTACACCATGCCATAAGTCCTACACCTAAATCACCCATCGCCCAGGCAACGTCTGCTGTTTTTATTGCACCATAGAATGTTGCACCAACAATAATTAAACGTGTGACGTTAATTAAAAACTTATTTAAAGATACACTACCATTTTTCGTCAAATAAGATACATTGGTTTCTGCTATATATGCATATGCTAATATGGTCGTAAATGCAAAGAAGAACAGTGCAATAGCAACAAAATATGAACCAATACCCGAATATGCCGGATCAAATTGATAACCACTTCCATGGAATGCTTTATCAATACCCGCTTGAACATACATTGCTGTTCCAGAGTAGTCCTTCTCTCCATCAGCATTTAGTGCATATACACCGCCATCTTTAATTAAGTTCGGCATATCACCCTTCATCGAGCCGTCCGTTGTATTGAATGTACCTGATAATAAAATAATTAATGCTGTTGCTGTACATACAAACAGCGTATCAACATATACCGAGAAAGCTTGAACTAAACCTTGTTTAGCAGGGTGTGATACTTCTGCTGCTGCCGCCGGATGAGGCCCTGTACCTTGACCAGCTTCATTAGAATAAAGTCCACGTTTAACACCGATTTCAATCATTGCACCAAGTATCCCACCAAACGCTGATTCCATATTGAATGCTGACTTGAATATTAATGCAAATAAACCAGGGACTTTATCAATATTAAGAACAATAATAACAACCGCTAATAAAATATATAAGATTGCCATAAAAGGGACTACTGCAGTCGCTACAGATGCAATCCAGCGAACTCCTCCAAAAATAATTAATGCTAAAACCACTACAAGCGCTATACCGATAATCCATCCTTCGAATCCAAAAGCATTCTTCATAGAACTTGCAATGGCGTTAGATTGAATACCAGGTAATAATAATGCTGTTGATACTATTGCCAGTATTGCGAATAATATCGCATAACCTTTCGCAAATCCGCCTTTCATTCCTGCTTCAATATAATATGCGGGACCCCCTCGATACTCACCGTTAATCTCTCTCTTATAAATTTGAGCTAGTGTAGATTCGATGAATGCTGAACTCGCACCCAAAAATGCAGTCATCCACATCCAGAATACAGCTCCCGGGCCACCGATATAAATTGCTGTTGAAACACCGACTATATTACCCGTCCCTACACGTCCAGCAAGCGATAAAGCAATTGCCTGGAAACTAGAAATTCCTGTAGGTGACTTCTCCCCTTGAAACATCAGTCGGATCATCTCTTTTAGATGCCTGACTTGAAAGAACTTCATTATTAATGAAAATGAAATCCCTGTAATTAACAAGCCGTAGACTAATGGTTTACTCCATACAATCTCGTTTAAAAAGCTTATAATCCCTTCCATACATCCAACCCCTTAAATATAATAGTGAAGTGATACACTTATTAATTATATATTCACTAAAGACGTATGGCAATGTATTTATAGATTATTCTGAAAATTTAATTTATGTATTCCCTTTTTAACTTCTCTATATCCTTTTTCCAGAAAAATCGTTCTTTCTTTGATTGGTAAGCAACCTCAATCAGACTATTCGTCATCCACATCGAAAACAACGGATAAGGAACTCCCATCTCAATAATGTCGTCAATCGTTACAAATTCCCTTTCCATATTTAACCTCTTTCTATGCATAAAGTACTAATCTTAAGGGTAGTTATAATATATAAAGATAATGGAGGCGATAATATGAATCAAAAAGAAATCTATGATAAGTTATTTGAACTGATTGAAAAGAATGATATTGCAATGATGACAACCATTCAAGATAATAAACTCGTTTCACGACCAATGAGTTATCAAGATGTAGATGCGAATGGGGATATTTGGTTTATGTCAACACGCACTGAAAAAACTGAAGAAATTGAGCAAGATAATCGTGTGAACTTATCATTCGCTAATAAAGGATATGTATCAATCTCAGGAAATGCCTTTATCGTAAATGACAACGACAAGATTAAAGAATACTGGAGTAAAGGAATAGAAGCTTTCTTAAAAACAAATCCTGAAGATCCAAATGTCGTGCTTATTAAAGTAGTTCCAGAAACTGCTGAATACTGGGCAACAGATGAATCAGTGAAAACTGTTGTTGAAGGCATTAAATCACTTTTTTCCAAAGAAAAAGGTAGTAGAGAAAACAGTTCATTGAATGAATCACTTAATCTTAAATAATATGTAAACACAGTAGATTGCTCTACTGTGTTTTTTAAATTCAAAATTAAAAAGACCTCACGTAGAGGTCTTGAATTTATGGTTGTCTATCCCAATGTCTTTGTTTTACTAATGCATCAAGATAATTGTTTGCAGAGGCATCAATTTCAATGATACCTGGCTCATCTTTTTTCACAGATGTTGCATCGATTGCTGCTTCAGCTTGTTTACTAAAACCAATTGTCTTAAAGTGGCGATTTGCTGCTTCAATATAGTCTTTCGCTGGTGGCAAGAGGGGTACTTTTGCATCCAGTACGATAATACCGTCAAAGAATGTAGAGTGCACTGTATCAAATGTTTCAGATACTTTAAATGCTCCAATTGTCATTGCTTTCTCAGCAACAAGTTTAAAATTAACCTTGTTATCGCTTAAGTTTTGCACGATGTCTTTAATCTCTGCTTCTTTTGAACTTGCAGTAACCATAATAGCGACAGATAATGTGTCTAACTTCTTAATTGTGTTTTCCATGCTAAGTGCCGGTGATTTCTTATCTGATTTCACTTCTTCATCTGTTGTAGGGGCTTGAACGCCAATTTTATCTGCAATTTGAGTCGCTAAGTCTTTATCGACTTTATTAATATTGGCAATTGCATTTTCTTTAACGAAATCATGCTTACATTTACCTAATTCAAAAGCAAATCCATCTCTTAGATGCTCTTTTTCAGGCTGCGTTAAGCTATTATAGTATAACTTTGCTTGTGAGTAGTGATCTTTAAAACTTTCACTTCTGGCACGCACTTTATGTGCATCAATCTTCTCATGGTAAGATTCAAATCCACCTTCTTCAACGGGTGTCGTATGGGGATTATTATTATTGATTGCATTCTTATGGTAGGATGTTTGTCCTTTATGCACAAATGATTGGTGCATACCATCACGTTGATTATTCGCAAACGGGCATACAGGTCTGTTGATAGGAATTTGGTGGAAGTTTGGTCCACCTAAACGAGATAACTGTGTATCAGTATATGAGAATAATCGCCCTTGTAATAATGGATCGTTACTAAAGTCAATTCCCGGTACAAGATGTCCTGGATGGAATGCAACTTGCTCTGTTTCTGCAAAGACATTATCTACATTGCGATTTAAAGTCATTTTACCCACACGTTTAACTGGCACTTCTTCTTCTGGCCATAATTTCGTTGGATCTAATATATCGAAATCAAACTTAAATTCCTCTTCTTCTGAAATAATTTGTAGTCCTAATTCCCATTCTGGATAGTCACCTTTTTCGATTGATTCATATAAATCTTCACGGTTAAAGTCAGAGTTTTTCCCCGCGATAATTTGCGCTTCATCCCATACTAAAGAATGTGTGCCGAGTAGAGGTTTCCAATGAAATTTCACAAAGTGTGACTTTCCTTCTTTATTGATTAAACGGAATGTATGCACACCGAACCCTTCCATTGTACGGAAGCTCTTCGGAAGGCCTCTATCACTCATCGTCCACATCGTCATATGTGTTGACTCGGGGTTTTGTGCAAAGAAATCCCAAAACGTGTCGTGAGCTGTTCCACCTTGAGGAATTTCATTATGTGGTTCTGGTTTTATTGCGTGTACTAAGTCCGGGAATTTGATTGCATCCTGAATAAAGAATACAGGAATATTGTTACCTACTAAATCATAATTACCTTCTTCAGTATAGAATTTAGTCGCAAATCCGCGTGCATCACGTACTGTATCATTTGATCCTTTAGAACCTTGCACTGTCGAAAAACGTACAAATACAGGTGTCTTTTTAGATGTATCTGTTAAAAATTTCGCTTTAGTATAATTACTTAAATCTTCATATACTTCAAATTCTCCATGTGCACCATAGCCACGAGCATGTACAATTCTTTCAGGAATTCTTTCATGGTCAAAATGCGTCATTTTTTCTCTGAAATGGAAGTCCTCTAATAAGGTTGGTCCACGTTCTCCAGCTTTAAGCGAGAATTCATCTTCTGCCATCTTTAATCCTTGGTTTGTCGTAAGTGCAGTATCTTCTGAGTGGTCTCTACGAAATGCTTCTAATTGCTCATCTTTTTTATTAGTCATTATCGTTCCCCCTATAAGTTTTTATACATTTGACAATTCCCTATTTAATGCATTCAAAACATTAAGGAATACTAATATTAAGCAAAATAATGCACAAAAATATTCTCTGAAATGAAATTTCAGAGAATAAACCAATAAAAAACTATTTAAGAAGCTGGTTACCTTATGTCTAGCGGTCGTGCCAAGAAGAAACGAAACGTTATATCATCGTTCAACTTACATAAAGAAATGGCTAAGCATTTACTGCACCAATTGATTGATAATCACCAATAATATGACCAGTGGAATAACATATCGCAGTAATATGATCCATACATTAAACAGTTTATTCTGATATGGCTTCTGGACGAAGTATGCTTTCATTATCTTTTTATCTAATACGTAACCTGAGAACAACGTATAGCATAATACACCAATTGGTAACATGATATTGGATACAAGGAAGTCCATATTATCAAAGAATGTTCCTTTTAGGAACTTCATGTCACTTATCGGTCCAAATGATAGTGCGCATGGAATACTTACAATGAAGATACCTAAAATAATCACAAGAACAGACTTCAGACGTTTCGTATTATCATTCTTTGTCATATTTGAAACATTGATTTCTACAAGATTGATGGATGACGTAATTGTTGCAAAGAAAAATAGCAATAAAAAAATTAAATAGAACATCGAACCAAATGGTAGCTGATTAAAGACATAAGGTAACACGATAAAGAGTAAACCTGGGCCTTGTGCATTATCTATGCCCAAAGATGCCGTGGCTGGAAATATCGCCAATCCCGCTAATAACGTTACTAAAATGTTAAGTAATACAATATATCCTCCTGCTTGCACAAGATCAGTTCCTTTTTTCATATAAGAAGCATAAGTCAACATCCCCCCAAACCCTACAGATAAAGAGAAGAACGATTGTCCTAACGCAAATAAAACGGCTTCTTGATCTAGTTTATTAAAGTCTGGATTTAAAAAGAATGATACACCTTCCATCGCATTTGGTAATGTTATTGATCGAATGATCATAATGAGAAACATTACAAATAACATCGGCATCATAAACTTAGAGACACGTTCAATACCATTTTGCACCCCTTTAATAACAATAATGCCCGTTAATGCCAGGAACAAAATAACCCCTGCAATTGTATTCAATGGATTTGATATGATACTACCAAATAACACTGTATAATCTTTGGTCGCATCTCCAGTAAAAATCACTTTTATCGTACGAATAATATATATTAAGATGAAGCCGCCGATAACGCTGTAAAAACTCATTAATAAAAATACCCCGATATTACCAAGATAGCCGATTAAATCATACTTCTTCTTACCAGATAACTTACTAAATGCTCGTGTACTATAAGTCTCCCCAGCGACGCCCATCACAAATTCACTCATTAATATTGGTAATCCAATAAATAAAGTGAAAATGATAAACAAAATAAGGAATGCTGCTCCTCCATTATCAGCCATCACATAAGGGAATTTCCACATCGCCCCCAACCCTATCGCTGAACCTGCACTTGCTAGTATAAAACCTAATTTTGATGTGAAACCTGATTGCCTCTCCATATAAATCCCTCCTAAAATAAATATAAAAATAAAAAAGAGACCGTGTGTACACACGATCTCTTAAGTATAGAGACCGCTCATACATCGGCCTCTTAAGCGAATGCTAAGGAAGCCGTCATAGATACTTATACCTATGACGGTTATAAGTATCAGGACAGCTGCCACCAATTATTTAACTGTAGCTTTGTGTTTGTCATAATACTAACTCCTTTAGCGTTGAATTGATTTAATATTATCAGATTTCATTTTTTATGTCAATTTATTTTCTGAAAATTCTGTGCGATATTTATAATCAAGTTAGCCACCTGAGATGGAAGTAAATCAAACAATTTTATCAAAATTTCTTCTAAACAGTGGCTGTTACACCACCGTCAATGACAAATTCTGAGCCTGTTGAATATCTTGCTTCATCTGATGCCAAGAATATGATCATATTTGAAACTTCTTCAGCTTGCGCTACACGACGCATTGGAATCATTTGTTTAAATTTATCCACCGCTTCTTTTACGCCAGGTTGTTCAAGCATCGGTGTATGAATAACACCAGGGTGCACAGAGTTTACTGTAATATTAAACGGTGATAATTCTCTTGCTGCTGCCTTTGTCATACCTCTTACCGCAAACTTCGTATCTGTATATCCAATTGCGCCGCCGGCAAGACCATTCATAGATGATATATTAATAATCGCACCTGAATTTTGAGCTTTCATAGTTGCGGTTACTGACTTAATACCTAAGAACACAGAAACTTGATTAATATTTACAATCTTCATATAGTCATCTAAAGTAATTTCTTCAATTTTCATATTATATGTAATACCAGCATTATTAACAAGCACATCAATCTTACCCCAATATTCAAGTGTCGTCTGTACAACATTTTCCCAATCTGATTCACTTACAACATTATGTTTGATAAACAATGCATCTGAGCCTAATGTCACTGCTACAGCTTGCCCCTTTTCCTCATTTATATCTGTAATCACTACTTTAGCGCCTTCTGCAATTGCACGCTCTGCATGCACTTTCCCCATACCCTGAGCTGCACCCGTAATAATAATTACTTTGTCTTTTAAACGTTCCATTTTATTTCCTCCTTACAATGTTTTGATTGATGCTACATGATTTAATAATTTTTCCTGAATCTGTTTCATTTGTTTAAGTTCTTCTTCAGATAATATATCATATACTGCATTACGTACTTGCTTTCCAACACTTTCTGCTTCTTCCAACACTTTCAAACCTGTTTCAGTTATATTGAGCATTACGACACGTCTGTCACCTGAATGATTAATACGCACGACATATTCCATTTCTACAAGCTTGTTTGTCATTGTCGTAATTGCACCATATGTAAAACCTAATGCTTTTGCAATGTCTGAAGGCTTTGCATGACCATTTCGCTTAATATATTCGAGTAATATTACTTGGGAAATGTTAAGTTTATGGTCAAAGTGCTTTAAAAATAACGATATCATCTTATAGCTAAGTTGATTCCCATCATGAACAAGTCTGAAGAAGTTAGATTCTTCCATATATACACCTCTATATCATTAATTTATTATTAAATAATTTAACACTAAACTATTTAATAGTAAATTAAAATACTCAAAAATAAAGATACTTGCCCACCTCTTACGTTAATTACATCTACTCCTTGTTACTGCACGCTTACCTCTCATACCTGATTGGTAAATCATATATATTTTCTGTGCCTTTGTAATTCTCAATGTAATTTAGTGGCACATTCTTTGCGCCTTTAATGTAACCTATCTTAAATTCACCTGGTATTCATGGATATTTATAAGACAATCGGAAATAAAGATGAGAATATTAAACAAAATGAACAACTCCTCAATCTCTACAACAAAGACAAACAATAACCGAAGCATACATTATGTACTCCGACTATAAATTCAACCATTTTTAATTAGCTAATTATTTCGTACGCGCAACAAATTCATAAAATCTTCTACATTGTCTAAGTTTTGGTTACACTTCACAGTATTGTGACAAATACAATCCCCTTTCTTCGTGTAAGTCTCATCACTCTTATTATGTTTCGTTTTATTTAAAACTAGCACAACATCTAATTCCGCATTACATATATTACAGAACCCTTTCACTTTATTCGTTGAAATTTCACTATAAATATCTTCAAACTGATCCGTTTTATTTTTATATACAATATATTTTCTATTCGTCGATACATCATTACATTCAAGGCAAGATGTTTCTTCAGCATAATCGCATTGATATCAAGAGTTTTTTGTTTCTTCATTTTACTAAATAGTTTACTTAATTATGCTGGTGTCGGCATTTCAAAGTCTTGAACATGCACTTTAACAGTTTCTAATAAATAATCTGCGTTCTTCTTCGTAAACTATACATCGTCAATTGATTGAATGAACAGATTGGCATCTATTCTATACGATTGAAATATATCTTCTATTTCAGGTATTGATTATATTCAAATAGCAACAAATGATTATAAATTTCACAACAGATTATTTATAAACTTATAGGAATATGAAAGTGCGTTCTCCAAACAAAATAAATAGAGGCCTATTACTTTAGGCCTCGTTAAAAGATGTTATACAGATTTTCATATTATGATCTCAATAGCAAACATACCAAGGAAACCCTCATAGATGCTTACCCATTTTTATAATCACTGTAATGAAACCAGTTTTCACTAGAGATATCAAACGATAAAAATCTATTATATTAATTTAGCTTCTTCTAATAATTCTTCAATGAATGTACCAGATGCTTTCTTCAATAAGCGTTTTTCTACCAATCTTTCATAGAATGGCATATCAATTTCATCTAGTTTCTTGCCATCATTCAGTACAGATAACGCATGTAATAAAATTCTCACATCGTATACTGAAGCGAATACTTCAGGCACTCCACGGTCTACTTCTAGAAGTTTATACACCGCTTCCATAGCAGTTCTTACTGAATATTCTGTTGTAAATACGGTATCTCTTTCTGTTTCTGCAAAGTTACCTATAAATGCAATATTCTTTGAACCATGTGGTACTACTAAAGGACGGTCTCCTTCTTTACGTGGCATAAAGTAAGCAGTAATGTACGGCATATAGCTTGGAATTGTATTACATTCTGCTGCTAGTGCTGAAATTTCTTCTTCAGGAACACCCATATGATAAAGCCATTCTTCACAAATTTCTTTACCAGAACACTCAACAATTGTTTTATTCGTACGTTCTCCACGTTCATCTGAATAAAGTGCGTAAATCCACACACTCACTTGATCATCCGGTTGATTTTTAAACTGCTGTTGTCGGTTTAACGTAAAGCTTAACTGCCACTTTGAATCATCTACAGTAACGATACCACCAGTTACTGTACGGCCTGATAATGGATCACGTTTACAAATTTTTTGAATATAATCTATAACTTTTTTATTATTTGTTGTTGCTGTAGCAGAAACGAACCAACTTTTCTCTGGTAAATCTTTATAGAATTTAGACGGATTACCGAACTCATCACATTGTGCACTTAAATTTTCCCATAATTGCCATGCACCTCCAGGTTTTGTTGTAGGTGGGGCAGGTGTATCGTTATCTCCATAAGTAGTACTTTCAGTGATGCTGCCATTTGTTACAAATACTAAATCATTTTCTGTTAAAGGAATTGATTCTTCATTACCTTTACGCACGATGTCTATTGCCTTTGCAACTTTTGACTCTTTTGAACATTCAACTTGTATATTCTTAACGGTTACACCATATTCAAATGTTACATTGTTCGCTTTAAGATGCTCGATCAAAGGCATAACAAGTGATTCAAATTGATTGAACTTCGTAAATTTTAGAGCTGAAAAGTCTGCAAGTCCACCAATATGATGGATAAAACGCATTAAATATCGACGCATCTCCATAGCAGAATGCCAAGGTTCGAATGCAAACATCGTTTTCCAGTAAATCCAGAAATTTGAGTCTAAGAAGTCTTTACTGAAGACATCAGATATCTTCACATCATTCAGCTGTTCTTCTTTCATTAAGCAAAGCTCGACGATTTCTTTATTCGCTTTTTTTGTTAGAGTCATTTTTCCATCTGATTCTAGGCGTTGTCCACGATTTTCTATTACGCGGCACTTCGAATAGTTTGGATCTTCTTTATTTAACCAGTAGAATTCATCAAGGACAGAAGCATCTTCGACTTCCAATGATGGCACCGAACGGAATAAATCCCATAAACATTCAAAATGATTCTCCATTTCACGACCGCCACGCATTATATAGCCACGTTCAGGATTCAATATTCCATCCAAACTTCCTCCAGGAAGATCAAGCTCTTCTAATATATGGATATTTTCACCTTTCATTCGCCCGTCTCGTATTAAAAAACTCGCTGCTGCTAATGACGCTATACCAGAACCAACTAAGTATGCAGACTTATTATCTACCCCTTCTGGCTTTTTCGGACTTGCAAATGCTTCATAGTTTCCATTACTATAATACATAAATACCACTCCATTCGATATATATAATTTAAAGTTGCATGCTTGCTTTATATTCATTACTCTATCGCATTATTTTTCATATTCAGAGAATTTTATAAATAGTTTTGTCACTTATGTG
Source organism: Macrococcus sp. CoH-51_TC_04 (assembly GCF_058188655.1). NCBI lineage: Bacteria > Bacillati > Bacillota > Bacilli > Caryophanales > Staphylococcaceae > Macrococcus > Macrococcus sp. CoH-51_TC_04. The sequence goes on along the minus strand of NZ_JBVGOY010000005.1, from coordinate 39,267 downwards.
ACATTATGTATAAATATGTCTCAAAAGAAGGTGTACATATGGATAAAAAAGACTTAAGAGTTATCAAGACTGAACAGGCGTTACGGAATGCACTACTTGAATTAGGAAATGCTAAAGATTTTGATTCCATCACCATTAACGAAATTTGTGAAAAGGCATTAGTCAGACGTTCTACATTTTATCGTCATTACGAAGATAAATATGATTTTTATCAATGTACAATCATTCATCTCCTCAACATTTATAATGAAAAAAATGATGTACATTACAATCACTATCATCCTGAAAAATTTTATGCTGCTATGATTCACGATGTATTATTATTTTTAGACCAAAATAAATCGCTTGCAAAATCTGTAATATGCAGTGAAATCTATGGTGTCATCTCAATGATTATTTATAAACAACTTTATTTAATTATTGAATCTCATTTAAATCGTGAGATGGAAAACGGCTATGTTTTTAACCAAGACATCAATCTGCTTGCAGAGTTTTCCGCTGGGGGTATAATGCGCATTATATTTAACTGGTTACAAGCAGGCGGCAACAATGTCGATCACCTGTCTAGTTCACTAGAAGAAATGTTAAACCAATTCTGGAGCAAAATGAGATTTCAAAAGTAAAATAAAGAACTAGGAAGTATTCTCCTAGTTCTTTAATCGATATAAATTAATTTGTAATCTCTTTAATAAATGTCGCTATATTTTCTGAGCTTTCATAATGCTCTATTGTCATTGGATCAAAATGGATAAATGGTCCATTTTCAATATTAATATACTCTCCATCTTCTGATCCAATGCCTCCGAAATAGTAAGAAGTATCTCGTGCATCATAATATGTCGCTAACTCCTTTTTCAAAGTTTCACGTGAATTAACTGCTTGTCTAATTTCTGTATTTTCATAAATGTAAACGCCAACCTTTGATGTTCCATTCACAAGCCCTTGAGTCGTATTAATATGAGCAATTTCGTTCCATACAACATAGATCGTGTCCTCCCCTGTAAAAGCATAGCGAGTAAATGGATAGATACTTCCACCAAACTTAACTTCGTAATAGGCAGGAATTTCGTCATATAATAACACCGTGTTCCCGTATTTATCCATTTTTATGAAAGGAACCGAGGCGATCCATTGCTCAATATCTGATTCCTTGTCAAACACACCAACCACTTGCCTATAACTTTGTTCCGTTATTTCTAATAGATACAATGTACTTCACCTCAAGTGCATTATTTTTTATAATCGTATGCAACTTCTTCAAGTTGTTCATCGTACTCAATATATAAATCATGACCATCAAAAAACCATAAATCTGGCTCATTCACATAATATACTATGCCATCTGCAGTAATAGCTGTCACTGCTTTATCATCATCTGCATCTATAGTAAAAGCTAGCGAGTAATTCTCCTGAACTTTACTGGATCCATAGATTTTACTGTAAAATCTAACTTTGTCACCTGATCCTAGTCCTACTTCTTCTTTGAACCATTGATTAGCTTTGTCCGTTATATATATATTCATAATTATTCTCCTATCTATTGTTTATTGCAAATATTTTACAACTTTATCATTCAAGATAATCTTTAAACGATTCATACGAAACTGCGAACAATAGAAATCAAATCGATCATCTATTTTCCAGCATATAAATAGTATAATAAACATATCACATATAAAGAAATTAGTGGAACAATATGAAAAACAAGCCCGAATGACGATGTAAATGTTCACCATTTACTAGCATCATTCGGGCTTTATTTATTGTGGTGTTTCAAATGTGACAATATTACCTAGTTCAATATTGTTCTGACCAGCAAGCTTACTTGACAATTACCAATTTGACCTGTGAAGATGTCCTATATCTACTCATCCACTTTGTGAAAATAACTGTAATTCCATGCTTATTTTGATTGATAGACACTAATCTAAGGGCATCTATCAACGTTAAACATTATTTTCTAAAAGAATCAAATAATGTAACCATATTTAAACCAAAGTACTTACCTGCCGCGCTTAATGATTTTACTCCATGACCTGCTTTTAGGTGGTTATACATTGCACCTAACATAATAACATTGATTAGCATTGCACCGATTCTTGCAAATTTTTTATTAAATACAGATAACATCAAGAAGATTGAACCGATTAATTCAAAGTATCCTGCGACTTTCATCATACTCGGAGATAGGTTGAATCCTTCTTTGAATTGCTGAGCCATCGCCTCATCATTTTTCACTTTCGGTAAACTACTTTTGAGAATGTCTTTTGCTACGTATCCATTTACAATATGTTTATGCATTTTATTGCCTCCTAAATTTAATATATTAAATATACTATAATATATTTAATATATCTATAGTCCATTAGACTGATTTTTCATTTTTGGGATAGCGTAAAGATAATACTAATCCAAATAATGAAAGTATGAACATGCTTATATAAGTAATATTCATTTGTATTCCCGATTGTACTGACAAATTCATTATCGTAATAAATATTGCAGTTCCGATAGCATCCGCTACAACAGGCAGAAAGAAACCATTAATTTTCAGTCTCATTGTCCATATTGCACTCATGCTGGTGAACGGCGCAGTACCAGTCTTCACACTTACAGGTTTCGGACTTATCTTGAATGCAAAGATTACTGCATATCATCAATTTTAAAAAATAATTTAAATAATCAAACAATTTAAGCATTTGCCGTGAGTAATGAAAGCAATATAGGTACAATATAATTATTCATGCACATATGACATACATAACAATATGAACAGGAGCGATGCACAATGAAATTAATCATGTTTGGGACGAGAGAAGACGAAAAAAAGGCGGCATTAAGCTGGGCCGAGAAGAACAATGTAGAAATTACCTTTAATCCTAGTCCGTTAACTTTAGAGAACGTACATTTATTAGAAGAATACGACGGACTATCAACAAGTCAGACAGCACCATTTGAAGATGATATTTATGAAAAAATTGCAGCTCAAGGTATAAAGCAAGTTGCCCAGCGTTCTGCTGGCTTCGACATGTTCAATCTTGAGAAAGCAACTGCACACAACCTAATCATATCGAACGTTCCTAGTTATTCTCCAAATGCAATTGCAGAATATGCTGTAACTGCAGCCATGAACATTATTAGAAATACTGAAAAGATTCAAAATAAAGTAAAGCAACATGATTTTACCTGGAACAAATCCATCATCAGTAAAGAAATCCGTTCAATGACTGTTGCCATTATTGGGACTGGACGAATCGGTACGATTGCAGCTCAAATATTTAATGGCTTTGGTGCCAAAGTCATCGGCTATGATCTAGCTCCAAATGAAAAAGCAGAAGCATTCTTAACATATACAGACTCACTTGAAGAAGCAATTGGAAATGCAGATTTAATTTCAATACATATGCCACTTACAAAGGAAAATACGTATATGTTTGATAAGTCTTTATTTGCAAAAATGAAAGATGGTGTATTCATTGTCAATACTGCACGAGGAAAGATTGTAAACACTAAAGACTTGCTGGATGCATTAAATTCAGGAAAAGTAGCTGCTGCTGCCTTAGATACTTATGAAAATGAAGCACCTTATTTCCCGAAAGACTTTAGCGATAAATCAGTAGAAGATGACGTACTGCTAGAACTCATACAGCGTGAAGATGTTCTCATCTCTCAGCATATCGCTTTTTATACAGAAACTGCCGTAATGAACTTAGTAGAAGGTGGTCTTGATTCTGCAAAACAAGTCATTGAAACAGGTAGCTGTGATAATCGAGTAAATTAAAAGGAGGCGTATCCCTAGAATGTCATTAGCTCATACACAGAGCGCCATTAAATTTTAATTCTATACGTACTACCGAATTTTTATTCATTAAAATATTAATAAAAGGGTATAAGTATATAAAATACAATTTTAAAAGGGAGTGCTGTTATGACTAAAATATTAATGACTGGTGGAACCGGCCTTGTCGGAAACGCTTTACAACAAAAGTTTTCTTCTGAAGATGAAGTGTATATCCTTACACGTTCGGATAAAGAAAACCATGACAATATTACATATATCAATTGGGACAAAGAAAATTATGAGCAGAATATTCCTGATGTCGATCTCGTCATCAACTTAGCAGGAGCTTCTCTTAATCAACGATGGACGAAAGAACACAAAGAAGCGATACAAATCAGCAGAATCGAGTCTACAAAGAAATTGTTGCCTATCATCGATAACATGCAAAGTGTACCTCTACTCATTTCTGCAAGTGCGGTGGGTTATTATCCACCTTCAATTGAAGCAGTATATTCTGAACAAGATACGATTTCACCCTTTGATTTCTTATCTGAAACCGTGCATCTATGGGAAAAAGAGGCCAAAAAAATAGAGCAAAATGGAGCTGATGTTGCTTATGTACGTTTCGGCGTAATATTCTCCGACAAAGGCGGTGCACTACCGCTTATGATTAAGCCTTATCAATTATTTGCAGGGGGACCTATAGGTAAAGGTACACAACCTTACTCATGGATTCACCTGGATGATTTAGTCGATGCAATACTTTATATATATAAACATCGTTTGACAGGTATATATAATTTAACTGCACCCTACCCTGTAACGCAGCAGCAGCTTGGAAAAGTGATTGCTGAGACGATTCATCGTCCACATTATTTTGTTACCCCAACTAAATTAATCGAGCTTCTATTAGGCGAACAGTCGATCATGGTGACAAAAGGTCAAAGAGTATTACCAGAAAAATTATTAGCTGATGGTTTTAAATTTTCATATCCTAATGTCAAAATTGCACTATCAGATCTATTGAGGCAGTCATGAATAAGGAATCACGCAAACAAGTAGAACAATTATGGAAGCAAGAGAAATATAAAGTAATGTATTATAGTCAAAGACAATATCTATTGATTCGTCAAGAACTAAATAATGGATTAGATGAACCTCAGGTATTAGAGGACATTATTGAAGAGACTTACAATATGCAGCCGAGTGAAGGTTCAATGCGTAATAGCTTTGAACATATGTGGGGGTATTTTAAAAAGATTGCTGCCGAAGAGGAAAAAGCATATTTTTTCAGCCTTCTCACTGATGTTTCACGTAACGATAGAGACATTAAAAGCTATTTATTGTTACTGGCAACTCGGTATCGTGTCTCATACTTATTACAAAGTTCTATTCTTAAGGAAGCGGCTTAACGTTTCACATTTCTTCTTTAATCTATAGAGTTATTAATTATGCTCCTTATAAAGCTTTCACTTTTAAGTGTCTACTTTATAAGGAGTATATTAATAAATTGCCTTTTCAAGTGTGACAATACTTTTTGCCTATAAGGTATTTATTCCATTTTAAGCTTTTAAATAATCAAGCACAGCTACACCGACTGATTTTGCAGCTATCAGTAGTGCACTTTCATCGATATTAAATTTTGGATGATGATGAGGATAAACTTCACCATTTACGGGTGCTGCTCCAACATAAATAAATGCGGATGGCCGTTCTTTTGCGTAATACGCAAAATCTTCACTAGAAGGCTGTGGCTCTGTTAACTCTATAGGGATATCCTGCAAGTGGGTTCTAATACTTCTGGCTACCGCTTCAGTGAGTTCTGGATCATTGTATAGTGCAGGATAATCATCTAAGTAATCTAAATGACACTGCACACCATACATGACTTCTAGTCCATATGTAATTCTTTTGATTTCTGCTTCTATCTTCTTCTTTGTAGTATCCGTCAGTCCTCTGACATCGCCTTGTATCAATACACTATCCTTGATGACATTAAACTGTCCTTGTCCTTCGAACGAGCCAATGGTCACAACCCCCGTTTCAAACGGACTCAATCTTCTTGATACAATTGTTTGTAACGCATTAACATAGTAACTTGCAGCAACAATCGCATCATTCGCTGTATGTGGCGAAGAGCCATGGCCGCCACGCCCTTGAATTGTGAGTTTAAAGGCTGCACTGCCTGTTTGTGTATACCCTGGACGATAATATACTTTACCCGCTTCTAAATCTGAAATGACGTGTAGGCCAATCATATGGTCTATCTCATCAAGTATATTGTCATTAATCATCGCTAACGCACCACCAGGCGGAACTTCTTCTGCTGGTTGATGAATAATAACAATCTTGCCTTTCAATGTATCTTTAAGTTCATATAATGTTTCTGCTAGTACTAATAAATATGCCGTATGGGCATCGTGGCCACATGCATGCATTACGCCGGGATTATTCGAAGCGAAAGGCAGCCCAGTTTCTTCTTGAATGGCGAGTGCATCAAAGTCTGCCCGAATACCAATCGTTCGTCCCGGAATTCCACTATCAATCGTTACCTTTATACCTAAACCACCAATATTTGTTTCAACTGAAACATCCATATCTTCATAAAAATTTGTAATATATTCCGCTGTATTATCTTCTTTATATGAAAGCTCTGGATTTTCGTGCAAATATCTTCTGATTTCTATCATTCTTTGTTCTTTATGTTCGAGCTTTTCGATTAAACGCGCATGCATAAGACTCTCTCCTTCATTCACGACATTACACCATTACTTGCCAATAACCTTTTCAGGATAAACGACAAATTCTAAATCTTTTCCGTCATCCATAATTAAGTGACCTTCTCCAATCAAGTTATCCGACTTTGGTCCTAAATATGATTTGATAATATGGTTGTTAAATTTAAACTCATCAAGTACAGGTTTCATATCTGAACTAAATCTTATACCATTTTTTCGTACATCTGCTTTATACCCTTCACCCTCTGGTATTAAATAAATAAATGTTCTATAAGTCGCATCACTTCTTTCACCAGAAAATGAACTTAAAATGACGAGTGGGAGTTCCTTCTCCTCTACAACAATGCTTGTAGTAGCACTGGAAGCAATTTGTTTGTTGTCTAATTGAGCAAGATGACGATTCAATTCATCGGTATCTTTATAATGCTTACCTTCAATTTTCTTAATATCTGCTTTACTCAATTCAGGGTATTGATAATTCCATTGCCACAAAATAATAATCGCTGCTGTGATTACAATTAGGGTTATAAAACTTATTAGCTTTTTTTGGTTGTTCATATGCATCCACTCCTTTAACATTAGTTTACACTATCATTCCCTTATTTTAGAAATATATTTTAAATCATATTATTATACGTAATATTATAAATACGTTATGCTTTTAATATTAAAAAATTGTGGAGGTTTATAATGATTAGACATGCAACTCAGAATGACTTACCGAAAATATTGGACATTTATAATCATGCCATTTTAAATACAACAGCAATATATACTTATGAAAAAACGAGTTTGCTGGAACGTAAACAATGGTTAATGGAAAAAGAAAAGCAAGGGTATCCAGTGTTTATCTTTGAAATTGATGGTCGTGTAGCTGGTTTTGCTACTTATGGTCCTTTCAGAAACTTTGCAGCTTATCAATTTACCGTAGAACACTCTGTATATGTCTCACCTTATTTCAGACATATGGGTATCGGAGAAAAACTGCTGAGTCATATTATCGATAGTGCACGCAGCGAAGGTTACAAAACAATGGTAGCGGGTATCGATTCAGAAAATAAAGGTAGCATTTATCTACACAAAAAATTTAATTTTAAATATACAGGCACTTTAAAGGACGTTGGTTATAAGTTTAATAAATGGCTTGATCTTGATTTCTATCAGTTACTCTTGAAATAAATAATAAACTAGCAAGGAGATTTCACATGAAACAGATTCATACATATGATGAATTACAAACCTTTTTACAAAACAACGAAAAGGCACTTGTATACGTCATGACTACTGGTTGTTCAGTATGTCATGCAGATTATCCAAAAGTTAAGGCTCTTGCAACAGATATAAATATACCGTCTGTATATCTACTCGCAGACGAAGTTCCAGAAGCTGCGGGCCAGCTCAGTTTATTTTCTTCACCTGTCGTCATTTTATTTAATCATGAGAAAGAGTACCATCGACAAGCTCGTATTATCGATTTTGATATGCTAAAGCTACGTATCAATCAACTACTTCAAGAATATTAATTACCTTTACTCCATCTATCATTGAACCTGAACGATGCAGAAATAATATTTTCTGCATCGCTCAGGTTATTTAATAGCGTATATGCCCTTCTTATAATCGTACTCTATTCTACCTGGAACGCCACTTCTATACTATCGTCTACAAAAGAATGTCTGATACTATCTGCAAATGGGTTATCAAGTGGTGTGCCTACATAAATATGCACTTTATTCTCACCTATTTTTATACTGTCCTTAATCGGTTGCATCCCATCATATGTTTTTATTCTAATATCAGCAAGCTCTAGTTTATACTTCCCATTTTCCGGTACAACAAAAGCAAACCCTGAGTATGTCTGCTTATTTTCTTTGTATGAAACTTGTATAACATAAAATGGTGTCTTCCATTTTTTATTCGGCGTATAGATTGCGGATACAAGATCATCACTTTTAATCACATCGTTCACCAATGCCTTTTGCGCTTCTTCCATAGAATTGTAGGTGCCTTTTTCTATCGCCTTAATTTCTTTCGTCTTCACTTCATGTTGCGCTGTATCCTGCGGTAATTTCTGCCATACAATCAGTGAAAATAAAATAATTGCTAGTAAACATCCAAACACCAATACTTTCTGGTGGTTATTCATATAGATTCCCCCTAACATTTAACATCTCTTAATACCATTATATCGAAAAACAAGAGATAAAGTAAGCGTTTTCAAATATGTTTGAGGAATAAAAATTTGTATGTAGTATTATATATTTAAAATATGGATAAACATATTAAAAATAACAAGCAGGTGACTTTATGGATAACGCTACTTTTATCGTTGATACAATTGAACGCTATGCAACTACAACACGAGGTGCTAAAAGAGCACATGCTAAAGGAAACCAATATATAGGGAAACTACAGTTAAATGAGATGGGAAAACGGATATTCAATTTAGACGATACACAATTAGATGTGATTGTCAGACTTTCAGACGCACCTCCCAATAGAAATGTACCTTCTAATCTAGTACCACTTAAAGGACTTGCGTTGCATATTAAGCAGGCACATATTAATCTTGTGATGGTAACATTTCCGTACTTCCCCTGGACAAAAGAGGTCTCTATAGTGAAAATCGCTCAATACATACATGCCATTCATAAAAGTGAAAGTAAATTATTGAAAATTAATTTATTAAGACATTTATTAAAAATTGAAGATTTCAATAAGCATCTTATGAAGTTTATTCTTAATCAACCGATCAAGACAACTATGAATCAAACATTTCATAACTTACATTATTTTAAATACAATGAACAATTTATAAGATTTCATGCACGTAAGAAGTACAATCAAATAACATTATATGCCGAAATTTATGATGAGATTAAACCGATTTCAGAATTACGGAAAGACGCTGTTATTGAAGAAATTGCTCATATTGAACTTACATCCGAAACAAGCGAAACATATACTACGTTCGACCCGTTGCAAACTGGATCACTGGATGCTGTCTATGACGAAATATTAAATTTACGTTCAGAGATGTATAAAATATCAAATCAACATAGAAACGAAGAAGGCATAACCTTAGAATAAAATATTTTAAAAATTCAAATTATAGTTTGACAATTTTTAAAATGCGTTATATTATACTAATTAACAATTTCATATGCTTATCCAGAGTGGTGGAGGGACTGGCCCTATGAAACCCGGCAACCTATTAATTTAGGTGCTAATTCCAGCAGGTATATCCTGAAAGATAAGGTATTTTATGAGTCTATCTTTTAGGTAGACTCTTTTTTTATATTAATTTACGAGGAGGTCATCATATGACAAATTCATTCCATTTTGAAACCATTCAGGTTCACGCCGGCCATTCAGTTGATAGTGCATCTCATTCACGTGCTGTGCCTATCTACCAAACTTCTTCTTTCGTGTTTGATGACACGGAGCATGCTGCTAATTTATTCGGTTTGAAAGAAGCAGGTAATATTTATTCAAGATTGACTAATCCTACAAACGCAGTCTTAGAAGAACGTGTTGCCCAGCTTGAAGGAGGCGTTGCTGCTGTGGCAGTATCTTCGGGCATGGCCGCAATTACGTATGCAATCTTAGCACTTGCATCAAGTGGAGATCATATCGTTTCATCTGCATCACTATATGGCGGGACACATACATTATTCAGTCACACTTTACCGAAATATGGTATTGAGGTTGATATCGTAGACACTTCAAATATCGACAATATTAGAAATGCTATTAAAGGTAATACTAAAGCTATCTTTATTGAAACGATTGGTAATCCTGAAGGTAATATCGAAGACTTCGAACAACTGTCAGCCATCGCAAAGTCAGCAGATATTCCACTGATTGTAGATAACACATTTGCTTCCCCTTATTTATTCCGTCCAATTGAACACGGTGCTCATATCGTTGTGCATTCAGCCACTAAATTTATTGGTGGACATGGTAATTCTATCGGCGGAATTATAGTAGATGGTGGGAACTTTAATTGGGATAACGGCAAATTTAAAGGGCTTTCTGCACCTGATGCATCATATCATAACTTAGTATTTACAGAAGCCTTTAAAGACGCTGCATATGCTGCTAAGATTCGTACTACATTATTACGAGATACTGGCGCATCACTTTCACCATTTAATGCTTTCTTACTAATCCAAGGACTTGAAACACTTTCCTTACGCGTAGAAAGACATGTAGAAAATGCTCAGAAAGTAGCAGAGTATCTTGAATCACATCCAAAAGTTGCATGGGTGAAATATGCCGGATTATCTTCAAGCAAATACTTTAACTTAAAACAAAAGTATTTACCTAATGGTGCTGGATCTATTTTTACATTTGGTGTTACTGGAGGTTATGAAGCTGGTAAGAAGTTCATTGAATCACTAGAATTATTTTCATTGCTTGCAAATGTCGGCGATGCTAAATCACTAGTAATACACCCTGCAAGTACCACGCATGCACAATTGACTGACAGCGAGCAACTTGAAGCTGGTGTTCGACCAGAAACCATCCGTTTATCTATCGGGATTGAGCATGTTGATGATATTATAGCTGATTTAGAGAAGGGACTCTCTGCAATATAATATGACAGTACGTCTTCTCATCATCAATCTCCTGCCAGATAAACAAGCAACAGAACAACACTTTAAAAGAATAACAGATGCATTAAGTTTTGATATTAAGACTGAATATCTCTATCTGACTTCACACCATTACAAAAATACGAGCATCTCCTACTTAAAGCAGCATTATAAGTGTTTGAAAGATATTAAGGATACTGATTATGACGCCATGATTATTACTGGTGCAGCGCTAGAGCATCTGGAATTTAATGAAGTTACCTATATTGATGAACTCAATAAAATTATAGAATGGTCCAAAGAACATATTAAAAAAAGGATTTTCATTTGCTGGGCAGCACAGTATGCCCTCTATAAGAACTACGGTATCAAACCTATAAAAAATGAGAAAAAGTTGTCGGGAATATATCTTTATAACATTAATCCATCCCATCCCCTTTATAAAGATAGAACATACTATTATTCACCTCAGTCTAGGTACATGCAAATTAACCCCGAAATAAAAGCAATTAATGATCTGAGCTTAATATCGTATAAAGGAAATGATATCGACATAATAACGAATAAAAAACATACTGATTATTACTTTGCCGGACATTTAGAATACAATCAATATACATTAGCTAAAGAATATGAACGCGATTTAAAAATAAATAGTGATACCCCTATCCCTGAAAATTATTTTATAGATGACTCTATCACACCTTTAGAAGCAAGATGGTATAGTAGTGCTGAAGAAATCTATAAATTTATTCTAAAAAAAGAATAAACGTCAAATTCACATCATTTGTCTTTTATCATACAGATAGCCATTAGCCGTCCTTTTATATTCAGAATATTGTGATATATTAAAAACAATAACATATTTAGGAGATGGTGATATGGATATTAAAAACGTAACCGTCGTCGGAGCAGGCGTCTTAGGTAGCCAAATTGCTTTTCAAGCTGCATTCTTTGGATTTAAGGTCACGTTGTATGATATAAATGATGAGGCTGTTAAAGCAGGACGAGAGAAATTACAGAAATTAGTACCAATATATGCTGATTATTTCAATAATGAAAAACTGGCACAGGAGACCTTGAATAAAATTAAAATTACATCTGACCTAGAGGCATCTCTTAAAGATTCAGATTTAATGATTGAAGCAATTCCTGAATTATTCAATATTAAAGTAGATTTCTACAAATCTGTGGCTAATCTTGCACCAGAAAAGACTATTTTTGCAACGAATTCATCTACAATGATGCCAAGTCAATTCAGAGAATATACAGGAAGAGAAGAGAAATTCCTCGCGCTGCATTTCGCTAATGAAGTGTGGAAAAATAATACGGGTGAAGTTATGGGACATGATAGAACTCATGAACAGTATGTTCAGGATGTCCTAACTTTCGCTGCTGAAATAGGCATGATTCCAATACATGTAAAAAAAGAACAGCCTGGATACGTATTAAATTCTCTGCTTGTACCATTACTACAGGCTGCAGAACAATTATACGCTCATGGTATTGCAGATATCGAAACGATTGATCGTACTTGGATGGCAGCAACCGGCGCTCCTCTAGGACCATTTGCTATTTTAGATGTCGTAGGTTTAAATACCGCTTATAATATTGCTACTGCTTCTGCTAGTGCAAATCCAGCTATGCATGCAGTTGCTGAAATGCTAAAAAAAGACTACGTCGACAAAGGGAATTTAGGTACTTCAACTGGAGAAGGATTTTACAAATATCCTAACCCTAGTTATAGAGAAGAAAGCTTTGTTAAAAAAACTATGAAAAAAAGAGATAAGGGTGATGCGTAATCCCCTTATCTCTCTTTTTATATAAACCATCTGCAGTTATAACCATAGTTATGAAATGAATACCATATAATATGAAACTACATTTTAATTTGTTAAGATAAAGGTAAATAAAAGTTACGGAGGGGATCATATATGAAAGTATTAGTAGCAGGTGAAATTCCAGAAAAAGGCTTAGCCTTTTTAAAAGAGCATTTTGAAGTTGATTTGTTTGAAGGAGAAAAACTCATCACAAAAGAAGAGCTCATTGATCGTATTAAAGATAAAGATGCACTCGTAAGCCTATTATCTACAAATGTTGATAAAACAGTAATTGATGCAGCACCCAATCTTCAAATCATCGCTAACTACGGTGCAGGATTTAATAATATTGAATATAAGTACGCACGTGAAAAAGGCATTGATGTTACCAATACACCAAAAGCTTCAACAAATGCGACAGCCGATTTAACTATGGCTCTACTCTTAGCAAGTGCGCGTCGTGTTGTTGAAGGAGATAATTTATGCCGTACAACTGGTTTTAATGGCTGGGCACCTCTGTTCTTTCGTGGCCGAGAAGTATCCGGAAAAACATTAGGAATTATCGGGTTAGGTGAAATCGGACTAGCTGTAGCAAGACGTGCGAAAGGTTTTGACATGAACATTTTATATGCGGGTCCAAATCGCCATGAAGAACGCGAAAAAGGAATTGATGCAACATACGTTTCTTTAGAAGAACTACTTAAGCAATCTGATTTTATTACAATCAACGCTGCATACAATCCTTCTATGAAACATATGATCGATAAAGAACAGCTTGAAATGATGAAGCCTACTGCATATTTAATTAATGCTTCTCGTGGTCCCGTCGTACATGAAGCAGCTTTAGCAGATGCTTTAGAAGACAAAGTAATTGAAGGTGCCGCACTTGATGTCTTTGAATTTGAACCTGAAATTAACGACAAGCTCAAAACATTAGATAACGTTGTGATTACACCACATATTGGCAATGCAACATTTGAAGCACGTGATATGATGGCTGATATCGTAACACAAAATATCTTTAAAAAGCTTAATGACAAGACACCTGAATATATTATCAACTAACAGACCTATAATATTCGTATTACACCTTAAAAACGTGCAGTTCAGTAAAACTTTACTTACTGTACGTTCTTTAATTTTCATAATTATAAGTGGCAACACTTTCTACCAATTGTTATTATCTATTTAATAATAAATTCATCGTTCTAGTTGCATTTATCTTTTTTGTAAATTATAATAATTATTAAGAAATAATTATTATAATTTGGGAGGTAACTATGGAAAATAACAACAAAAAATTACGTGGTTTATTTGGTGCACCTGTTGGAGATAGAGAAAATTCAATGACTGCAGGTCCTCGTGGTCCATTACTAATGCAAGATATCTACTTCTTGGAACAAATGGCGCACTTTGACCGTGAAGTCATTCCTGAAAGAAGAATGCATGCCAAAGGCTCCGGTGCATTCGGGACTTTTACGGTTACACATGACATTACACAATATACAAGTGCTAAGATTTTCTCAGAAATCGGTAAACAAACTGAAATGTTTGCACGTTTTTCTACTGTATCTGGTGAACGTGGAGCAGCAGATGCTGAACGCGATATCAGAGGATTTGCCCTTAAATTTTATACAGAAGATGGAAACTGGGATTTAGTAGGTAACAATACACCTGTATTCTTCTTCCGTGACCCTAAATTATTCGCAAGTTTAAATCACGTTGTGAAGCGCGATCCAAAGACTAATATGCATAACCCTGAAAGTAACTGGGATTTCTGGACTTCACTTCCTGAAGCGTTACATCAAGTAACAATTCTAATGAGTGACCGTGGTATTCCAAATGGCTTCCGACACATGCACGGGTTTGGTTCTCATACATACAGCATGTATAATGACGCCGGTGAACGCGTATGGGTGAAATTCCACTTTAGAACTGAACAAGGCATTGAGAACTTAACTTCAGATGAAGCAGATGCTATTATTGCAAGCGATAGAGAATCAAGTCAGCGCGACTTATTCAATGCAATTGAAGAAGGTAATTTCCCAAAATGGAAAATGTATATTCAAGTCATGACAGATGAACAAGCAAAAAACCATAAAGATAATCCATTCGACTTAACAAAAGTATGGTACAAAGGTGAGTATCCATTAATTCCAGTAGGAGAATTCGAATTAAATCGTAATCCAGAAAACTATTTTGCTGAAGTGGAACAAGCTGCATTTGCACCTACTAATATTATACCTGGACTTGACTTCTCTCCTGACAAGATGTTACAAGGGCGTTTATTCTCATATGGAGATACGCAACGTTATCGTCTAGGGGTTAATCACTTCCAGATACCAGTGAACCAGCCAAAAGGCCTAACAGGAGGGGGATGCCCATTCTCTCGTGATGGACAAATGCGTGTCGATGGTAATTTAGGAGGTCATACTAACTACTATCCAAATCAGTATGGTGATCACCAAGATGATGCACGTTATAAAAAACCTGCATTAGAACTTGATGGTGCAGCTTACGAATGGAACTTCCGTGAAGATGATAATAATTATTTTGAACAGCCAGGACGTCTGTTCAACCTATTATCACCTGAAGAACAACAGCGTTTATTCGAAAATACTGCAAATGAAATGGCGCCAGTTTCAGAACATATTAAACATCGTCACATCAGACATTGTTATAAAGCAGATCCGTTATACGGACAAGGTGTTGCTCAAGCAATGGGCATTAATATTAACGATGTAGATTTAGAAGCTGAAGATAAATAATCATTAATTTAAATCCACATAATGGAGATTGTAATGAAAAGATTCATAACAATGATATTTGTAATCATAATTTTAAGTGCTGGTCTATATACGTTGTTAAACAAACATGAACTGGCTAATAAATTTGACGAGATTACTCTTTCCCTCTTGCCAGATCCAATGGCTTTAAATACTTACACGGATGGACAATGTACTGCCTATGCATTCGATAAAGTGAAAGAGAATGAAACAATGATTGAACGTGACTGGCATGACGCAAAATATTGGGCTGATGCAGCACAAAAAGATGGTTATCTCGTCAACAAAACACCTAAAGAAGGTTCCATATTACAATCTTCAAGAGGGTCATTGGGCCATGTTGCATATATTGAGCATGTATATAAAAATGGTAATTTTAAGATATCAGAAATGAATTACTCAGAGCCTTTCAAAATTACGAGTAGAATATTAACTCCACAAGATGTGACACGTTATAATATTATTCATCCTAAAGTTAATCCTAAACAAAAAGAAGCTTCCTAAATTTAGGAAGCTTCTTTTTTATGCATATTTCATTTCCAACTGATGAATCAAATGCGTAATTAAGTCATTTGTAGGTGTTTCAATACCGAGCTCATCACCATATTTAGCAATCTGCCCGTTTAAATAATCAATTTCAGTCAGACGTTTATTCGTATAATCTTGGTGCATCGACGGATGATGTAATCCCTGCGCTTCATTAGGATAAGTAGCCTCAATCTTCGCTAGCAACGTTTCAAATACAACGTTCGTACCACGTGCATTTGCCACTGCAACAAGTTCTTTTAATATTGGCGTTAACATTTCACGTGCATCTTCATATTCACCAAACTCTCCAATCGTTTTATCAAGGATTGTACATAAAGGATTCAGCACACTATTCACTGCTACTTTAGACCATATTGAGAAGAATACATCGTCACTAATCTTAGCATTTAATCCTGCGTTATCTAATACTTGCACAATCCTTTCAGTACGTTCATCAGGTTGTCCATCTGAACGTTGACATTCTATACCACCTTTCCCTTCAAGTAACAATTGACCAGGTCCTCTAAGACCTGCTGTCCACATTGTTACCGCTAAGAAAATTTGAGACTTTGGAACATACTTCGACAAGTAATCTGCATGTCCTAATCCATTCATCATTGAAAGAATTGCCGTGCTTTCAGTAATTGCACCAATGTCTTTTAATGCTTTTAACATATCATCTGCATACATTGCTTTCGTTAATAATATAATTAAATCAAATTTTTCTTTAACTTCTTCCGGTTGCATCGCTGGTATTTGAAGCGTATATGTTTCTGTTTCTGTTTGAATTTCCATACCATTTTTGTTGATTTCATCGATGTGATCTTGCCAACGATCAATCAACACCACGTCTTCACCGTTTTGCTTTAAATAAGTTCCAATTCTACCACCCATTGCACCTGCTCCGGCGATTGCGATTTTATACATATGAATTCCTCCTTAAATGTCTTCTTATTCTTCGTTCTGATACCAAAAATCCATCTATCTTTTCAATTTAAATATCTCGCTTAGAGGATTGTACTTCCCGTCTATCATATCCAGTAGCAACTTGCTGCCGAAAGATGAATACACAGTCCCATTTCCTCCGTAACCATATAGACCATAAACTTCAGCATTATCTTCTAGCTTGCCGATAAACGGTTTCCCATCTTTTGTTTCACCAAAGCGTGCTCCATATGCATAATCCATCTCTACTTCTATATTAGAAAACAACTTATTAAATGCTTTTATTAATTGTTTCCCTCTTTTGTCAATATGTCGCTTTGATGGAATTTTATCTGTAGACTCATCTAGACCGCCAATCAACACTCTATTTCCTGGGACATGTCTTATATATAGATATGGTCTGGCAGATTCCCAGATCATCACTTTATCTTTCCAGAAATTATTATGAATCGGTTTTGTTACTACAGCATAACTGGCTACAAATGCTTCTCTATGAATATATTTTTTTGTTATCTTATTTTTAGCATAGCCAGTTGTCATTATTAGATGTTTTGCCAATACTTTTCGGTCCGCAAGTTTACATTCAATAATATCATCATATGCTTTATAAGAAGTAAGTTCACAATGCTCAATACAATGGAGATTGTAATGTGTATGTGCATATTTAACGAGTTCATTAACAAATATATATGGATTAATCTCAGCATCTTCACGAGTTATCAGTGCGTTATGCTTATTTATTCCATATTCTGATTTCAACCGTTCATCTGCCACATATTCCGCCGGAAAACCATAGCGTTTCAATGCATTGTATTCATCTATAATCGTTTGTCGATGTTTTTTCTTAGATGCATAGAATAAACTATCCCTTTGTATAAAATTAACATCCGGATGCAGTAACTTTGAAATCTCTCCGATGTCTTGTAAACCTTCTTTACTCGCTTTATAAAAATGATAAGCTTCTAATACTCCAAAATCCTCAACACATTCATGCAGCAGTTTATCACTCATATATTGCATTAATCCTGTATTTGCAGCACTACTACCGCTACCTATTTCGTGTTGTTCAACAATAAGCGTGCGATATCCTGCTTTCGAGAAACGGTAAGCACAAAGTGCACCACTCATCCCTCCACCGATAATCACAACATCATATTCCGCTTCTAAACTATCATTATAATCTTCTTTCACATATGTATGGGGCCAATACAAATTTCCGTTATGCATATCGATTACCTCTTTCCATGTAGTTATGATAATATTTAGTTCATAATTTATGATATTCCCAATTTTATAAGTCAAATGCAAAACGACAACATCGATAGTGAGTTAGCGGTTGTTAATGATTAATAATTTAAAAGTGAGATGATTAAACTCCGCTAAGCTTTATTAGAATAATAATCTAGAAAGTATTGACTGCTCTCATCTATCTTCAGGTTTTCTTTGTATTATTAAATGTTTATTGGGTCTCACAGAGTAATACCAATTTCGACATAACAGATAGATGATAATAAGTTCTATGACATCTCCTCCATAGTACATAATCATCGCTCCTTTTTCTGCATCTATCTTCTCGACGCCAACAGGAGGATAAGGATAAAACGACTTAGATAATATCTGATGTAACGCAATAGATACGATGAGTACAATAGATCTCAACTTAAATGAATATCTATGCATCATCGGTTCGAAAGCAAGAATCACACTTGTAAAAAGATAGCCTGCTAAAAATATATGAAGATGTACCAGATAATAAACTAACATCGATTCATGCATAAGAGAAAATAATGGGGTACGATAGAGCACCCATAATCCGCCTATATTAAGTATAAGCGCAGTCACTGGATGTGATATAAAAGAAACGTATCTAGATTGCATCAAACGCGACACTTTTCTACTAAAGTTAACAGAACTCGTCTTTAATAACAGCGTAACTGGTCTGCTAAGTACAAGTAATAGTGGTGAAAGCATCCCAAGCAATAAATGACCGTACATATGATAATCAAAGCGATGGTGCATCATTGAAGCAAATGGTTCTACCATAACACTCGCTCCAAAAATAAGACCAGCTATCCATAATAAAAGTCTGTGTAATGGCCAGCTTCGATCTTTTAAGTACATATTGCTATACCAAAGCGCAAGGATTAATCCAATTACAATAAAAGTAGCACTATTATGTTGCATGTATGATGTCTCTTTTTCTTGAAAGTAAATATCCGATTAAAATCATGAGACCCCCTGTAATCAACCAGACAATGTCATATGTAATTACATTATCTACATACCTTATTTGATGCATTCTTAATACTTTATGATTAATAATTCCATCATATACTTGAAATGATCCCATACCCATTAATGCTCTACCTAGCCAATAACGCCAGTTAACCTTTACTTTTCTACGTGCATCAGACAGTAAGAATAAACCGAATATTATAAAGAAGCCGCACATTGCATTAAGTATTCCATCTGAAATCAAGCCAACTTTATTTGTCATCTTGTCATAAAAGTGATGCCACTGCAAGAACTGATGAAAAATAATCTCATCAATAAATCCAGCCAGTCCGATACCGAACATAAAACCTGACCAGCGATATGATTTTATCTGTTTATCTACCATAAAAACCCTCCTTTATATTCTTCTTTCACATACCCTCTTAAACAAGAGTTAATGAAAAAAAGATAATAAGTCAGAAATTTTATTTATCTTCAATTATTAAAGAAATACGGAATTGAATGATTTCTATCTTTCATAATTTTAAAACACCTTACAGATTTCCTGTAAGGTGTTTCACGTGAAATATTAAGCCTCTGTGATGGACTTCTTCCCTCTTGCTAAATAAACGATACATCCAATCACAAATCCGATTACTGCCGGCAATACCCATCCCATCCCAATCGATGAGAGGGGCAAATAGTGATCTCCAAAGTTCACGATTCCTTTGGCGAATGCTGTATTCGCAATAAACTCAGGACTTGCTTTTAAACCATCCACAAACGCTGCAATCATCGTAAAGTACGTTGTAAATTGATAAACTGTACGTGAATGATTAAAATACTTACTGAATAACGTCAGTAAAATAAGCGTGATCGCTAATGGATATAAAAACATTAATACTGGTATAGAATATGTAATTATCTTTGTTAATCCCACATTAGCAATGACGAATGAAACGATACTCACAACTGTTGCAAACATTAAATAGTTACGTTTTGGGAATAATTCTGTAAATGTTTCTGAGAATGCTGTAATTAATCCAATTGCTGTCTTTAAACAAGCTACAATAATGATTAATGATAATAAAATAATACCGTAATCACCTAAGTAGTAATGTGCAATTTGAGCTAATGCAATCCCACCGTTTTCACTCACTTTAAACTGGCCTAAACTCATCGTTCCCATAAGGGCAAGCAATGTATAGATTAGTCCCATAAGTATAATACTGATAAATCCGGATTTCACCGTTTCTTTCGCGATATGCGCAGGGTTTGTAATCCCTAATTTCTTAATTGTCGTTACAATAATAATACCAAACGCAAGTGAAGCGAGCGCGTCTAATGTGTTGTAGCCATCGATAAAACCTTTAAGTACGGCGTTGGATTGATAGTCGGCCTGTACAGGCGCGCTTCCAATGCTTCCCATCGGTTTAATAAATGCAAGTAACATTAAAATCCCTAAAAGAAATAAAAAGACAGGATTTAAGAATTTACCGATATAATCCAATATTTTAGAAGGTTTACGTGAGAACATCCATGCAACTAAAAAGAATAATAAACTAAAAATAAATAAAAACAATTTTCCGTTTTGTTCTGTCACGTATGAAGAAAAACCAATTTCAAAGGATGTTGTGGCAAGTCTTGGCAATGCAAATAACGGTCCGATCACTAAATATAGAAGGATCGTGAATATGTATGCATATGAACGGTTAACTCGACTTGAAATATCAAATACACCATTTGTTTTAGATATACCAATGGCGATTATACCTAAGAATGGTAAACCAATCGCGGTAATGAGAAATCCTAAGTTTGTAAGCCATACATTGCTACCTGCTGTTTGACCGAAATGAATCGGGAAAATTAAATTTCCAGCCCCGAAGAACAGTCCAAACAGCATTGATCCGATAAACATATTTTCTTTAAATGTTAATTTCGTTTTAGCGTTAATAATCATACACTCCTTCATTGTGAATTTAGTTTTTAATTATATCACTTTAAAGTATGTTTGAGTATATGAATTTTCTGATTAATTAAAAAAGTATATTTACTTTTTCCTTTTATATTGTATAATATTACATCTAGGTGCAATTGTATCGTTCTCCCATTTTAATTCAAGGAGTCGTTTATAAGCTTCATATACTTCATCACCATATAATTTATCATCACCATATACGTAAATCGGCGGTAGTGGTGATGGACTAAACTTAGTTTCATACTGCACTATCTGGTTTTCTAAAACCTTCAAGTCTTCCCTAAAGTTTTGAGAACGTTTGCCACCTCTTCTTAGATGCTCTTTATCCATTGCTTCAAGCATTTTAAACGTGTCCATAATATATGGCTGTCCTTCATTATAGACATGCTTTACTATTGGATGATGCAAGTATCTGGTGTTTCCTTCAATAAGTTTCATCTCTGCGAGACACACTCTAATAATTTGATATAGTTCAAGCACTTGCTTTGATAACCGTCTATTATCTAAATATCGTGCACTTATTTCATGCTCTGGATGTACTCTAAAGATCTGCATAATAATACTCCTTAATTTTTATTTACTTTATCATACCTTATTTGTATCAAATCCATAAAAAAATCGTTTTGTGGATGATAGCCACAAAACGATAAGTCCATATATTCAGTTAAAGTAATTGCTGTAATCTTTACATGATTAACGCACATACTTTGTACTGAGCATAATTTCGATATTAATATTCTCATGTCTTTCCTTTATTCTTCTGCCACCTTGACAATTTGTTTCCCAAAGTTTTCTCCTGTAAATAGCTTTCTGAAGGCTGATGGCAGCTGATCAAATCCTTCATCAATCGTTACTTCTGATTTAACCTTACCTTCTGCTACCCATTGCGCTAATTGTTCACTCGCTTCTTTAAAGTGTTCAGCAAACTGCGCTACTACAAAGCCTTGCATAAGTGCCTGACTTTTTACTAACGTACCTTGGATTCTTGGTCCGATATCTTCTTTACTATTGTACGTTGAAATTGCACCGCATACAGGAATTCTAGCAAATTTATTTAAATATTTGAAAACCTCGTCTGACACTTCTCCACCAACATTTTCAAAATACACATCTATACCGTCTGGTACCGCAGATTTTAGCTGCTGCGTGAAATCATCTCTTTTATAATCTATTACAGCATCAAAACCTAGCACATCCTTTAAATATGAGGTCTTCTTTTCCCCACCTGCAATACCCACAACTCGTGCACCTTTAATCTTGGCAATTTGTCCCACAACTGAACCCACAGCACCTGAAGCTGCAGAAACCACTACGGTTTCACCTTCTTGTGGCTTTCCTATTTGCAATAGTCCTGTATACGCCGTCATACCAGGCATACCTAATACACTTAAGTATAAGTACAAAGGTACAGATTCAGAAGCAACTTTGGTTACTTTGTCTGCACTAATCGTATTCACTTTCTTCCAAGGTAATATCCCTGTTATATAATCTCCACTTTTATATTGTGCATGCTTTGACTGAATAATTTTTCCGACGATATGTCCATGAATCGGGGCATCGATTTCATAAGGTTGAACATAGCTCTTTGTATCATTCATTCGTCCTCTCATATAAGGATCAACTGAGATATAGATAGATTCTACTTGAACTTCACCCTCTTCAGGCGCTGTTATCTCAATCGGTTCATATCGAAATACATCAGCTTGTGGTAGTCCTTCAGGACGTTTAGCAAGTACAATTTGTTCATTATTCATTCATTATTCCCCCAAGTATTTGATGACTGCATCATCTAGATTTAATTCACCATTGATTATCTGGAACTCTCGACCTTTGAGTCTAGTATCTGTTAGTACTGAAACTAAGGCTTCTGCAACATCTTCTCTTGTAATCGACGGGTGTTTAACATCTGTAAACTGACTACTAATATCGAATAAACCTATAGCTGTATCATCGGTTAATGCACCTGGATGAACAATCGTATATTTTAATTGAGTACTTCTTAAATATTCATCAGCATAATGTTTTGCTATTGTATATGGTTTTAAATCTCCTGATGCATCGAAAGCTTCTCTACGTGAGTCATAAGTTGATACCATAATAAAATGTTTGTCTCCTGCAATTTCACTTGCCTTTATCGCTTTTACTGCACCGTCTAAGTCCACGATGATCGTCATATCAGCACCAGTATTGCCACCAGAGCCCACAGAAAATAAAATTTGGTCATATGATTTAAATAGTGCTGCTAATTCCTCTATCGATTGTTTTTCAACATCAACATATATTGCATCCATACCTTCAGACTTCAAAGCTTCTACTTGTTCTTCTTTTCTAACACCGGCAGTAAAGTCAATATTACGTTCATTCAATTTACGTACGAGATGTTTACCAACGCCACCATTTGCTCCAATGATTAAAGATTTCATTTTCATCACTCCTAAAATTTTATTATTGATTATCTAATATCGCTAATACTTTCTCTGCAACTGCATGGCCAGACTGCGGATTTTGTCCAGTAACGACGTGACCATCTACTACTGCATAAGCACTCCAGTCTGCTTCCTTTTTAAAGTTAGCATCAATATTCACAAATTCATCTTCCAATAAATAAGGCATATGCTCAATAGTTCCATTTGCAGATTCTTCACTATTTGTAAATCCAGTTACTGATTTACCTTTTACAATAAATTCTCCATCTTGCTCAATATTAAGTAAACCAACTGCACCATGACATACTGATGATAAAACCCCATTATTATTATAAATACTTAATGCAATATCATTCAACTGCTTATTATCTCTTAAATCCCATATGACACCATGCCCTCCAGCAAAATAGATTGCTTGATAATCTTCAGCTTTAATCTCTGACGGCGATAATGAATTTCCAAACTTATTCATATACTCGTGATTCGTATAGTATGCCCAGTCTTCCTCAGACATCATTTCAGCATTTAAACTTACTGGATCTAAAGGAACATATCCTCCATTAGGGCTAACAAAATCTATTTCATATCCTGCATCATAGAAATCCTTAGCAAAATGCGTTACTTCTGAAAACCATGCTCCTGTAGCTCTCTCTATAGTTTCATACTTCGCAATATTTGTTACAACAATCAATGCCTTTTTCATTGTATTTTCTCCTCTATAATGTTTATATATATACGATATCAGTTAAACCTTGGTTTAAGAGAAGGGATATGCTCATATGGAAAAATATTATATAGAACATGTTGCAGAATACTGTGATATACCTAAAAGTAAGTTACGTTACTATGAAAAGAAAGACATATTGAAATATATAGAAAGAGACAGTAATAACAAAAGATTGTATACAAAAGATGATATTGAAATGATCAAATTTATTAAGTGTTTAAGCAACTTAAATATGCCATTAAAAGATATTCAGACAAATACAAATATGCTATATGAAAATAAAATAGATGTTGAAACGATATTAAAAGCGCATCTTGAGTTTCTAAATGAGCAAAAAAATCTTATCAGTTCCCATATCGATATAATCGAAACCGAACTACAAAAAGAAACTGCTCCTTTATAATCTTTAGTTCGCTCCTCAATATGCGTTGCTTTAAATAACATCTACTCTGCTTAAAAATAATTTACCTAATATTTATTTGATATATTAAATCAATTTCTTGATTATTTCTAATGATATCGTTAATGTCTGATTACATTAAACAATAATATGATCAAAAGAGTATAATTTATTCAGCGATTCCTTATTATGGTATAATATACCAAAAGAAAGGTGTTGGACTAAATGGGGAATACTATTATTGTAATTATAATAATGATCATGTTTTTCTTATCATTTATGGATATCTATAAAATCAGAAGGAATACGGATGAAATCGTTAAACAAAATAAACAACTAATTGAATTACAACGTAATAATAAAGGATAGCCAACGCTTATATTTGCTTCGGCTATCCTTTATTGAATATATTTTACTACAACCACTTTATCAATTTTATCAATACAAACTGTAATGGTAATCTGCCATACAATGCAGACTGAGATAGCTGCTTGTCACCAAGCGAGAGTTGCTTTCTCGCCATATAGACATTTGCAGGAAATACTGCCAGCAAGAAGCGGTTGATCCATTTCTTCGCGCTAACACTTGGGCGTTTCAAACATAAATATATCCCCATCATCACTTCCATAATACCTGTAATATAGGTGATTTCTTTCTTTAATGGAATATACGAAGGAATAATCTTCGTGAAATTTGGTTCACGCAAAAAATGTAACACTCCTGCTGTTGTAAACAATGTGCCAAGAATCATTCTAATAATAAATTTCATAGTTTCCTCCTTTATCTTATCAACATTCGTTACCACTCTACTATACTTCTTTTGAGCAAGGCAATATACAAATATACTCGGATATTATATCTCCTTCAAATAATTGCATATTATATATTTTCATTGTTAGTCTCTAGAGTAACCTTCTTTATCCTTATTTAAAATCCAGTTGCCCCCGTTTAAATAACTCGCATAACTCAACCACATAACATAAGGAACCATCAAATGTCCTGCAGTTCTGTCCATCTTATAAAATTTTGTAGCAGTAATACTCCCTGCAGCTAATAATGCATAATTTTCTAGTAATGATGCTTTTCTGAATTTTAGATTAAAATATAACATAGACCATACATAATTCAAGCCAAGCTGGGTATAATGCGCACGCTTAAGTTCACTGCTTTCAGTCTCATTTTTAGCGTTAGCCATTGCTCTTTGATACGCCACACCCATTGACGTATATAATATTGGCCAAATAATTGGAAAAGCAATTGCAGGTGGTGAAAATGGTGGTTTTCTATAATGTTTATAATCATCTTGCGCCTTAGCTGTTAGCCTTCCAACGATTAAACCTCCAGCGAGTGGTATAAGTGTTCTAGTTATTTTCTTAGTATTTATCATTTTGTTCACCTCTATAATACTTATACCCAAAATTAAGGATATAAATAATGAAACACCGAAAGAAGCATTCACCTTTCATTAATACTATATTGCAGTAAAAAAGGATATTTGATACAATGTCACTTTACAGCGTTAAAACGAAGGGGTGTAATTATGCACAAAAATAAACATTGGAATTCTTCTCTTGGATTTATCCTTGCAAGTGCAGGATCAGCAATCGGCCTTGGTGCCATTTGGAAGTTTCCTTACATAGCAGGACAATACGGTGGCGGAGCATTTTTAATTCAATTCATTTTGTTCACTTTATTAATTGGACTTCCATTACTTATCGTTGAATTTTATATTGGGCATGCCGGCAAGACTTTTTCATTAACAATCTTTAGCAAACTATCAGGTTCAAAATTCATGAACTTAATTGGTCTTTGGGGAAATATTGCTGCTTTCATTTTATACGCATTCTACAGCGTTATCGGTGGATGGATTATTTTATTTATAGGCTACTATTTAGGGATTATTTTGAATATCTTTGAACTTCAATTAGATTATTTTGAGCAAATGATCGCCAATCCTTTATTATCTATTCTCGGTGCATTGCTATTTATAATGCTCACAGAAGTGATCGTATCTTTCGGTATTCAAAATGGTATAGAGAGAGCTTCAAAAATAATGATGCCATTATTATTTTTGTTATTTTTAATTATTGTCGGACGTGCACTGATGTTAGAAGGAGCTATCGAAGGACTAAAATATTTTTTAATTCCCAGATTTGAGGATTTATCTATAGAAGGTACTCTTTATGCTATGGGTCAGTCTTTCTTTGCTTTATCACTCGGAACAACCGGTATGATTACTTATGCATCTTACACTAAAGATGATACAAACGTTATTCGGTCTGCATTATGGATTGTAATAATGAACTTACTAATTTCTATTCTTGCTGGTCTCGCAATTTTCCCAGCTGCAAGCGCATTAAATATTGAAGTAGAAGCAGGTCCTGGATTATTATTTTTAGTATTACCAAAATTGTTTGAAAAAATGACTTTCGGTTTTGGCTTCTATATGTTATTTTTAATACTCTTTTTATTTGCTGCTTTGACATCTTCTATTTCACTATTAGAACTGAATCTTTCTAACTTAATTAAAAATAATGAAAATAAGCGCAAAAAATATGCATTACTGCTGAGTTTAGCTGTATTTATCACAAGTATTTTTCCTGCTTTATCATTTGGTATTTATAAAGATTTTACGTTTGGTGCAGGAACAATATTTGATAATATGGACTTTCTAGTATCAAATATTATGATGCCGCTTGGTGTATTATTTACAACGTTATTTTGTGGATTTGTACTAAACAAACAATTATTATTCTCTATATTTATGCGTGATAATCAACACAGCAAATTATTTACCTTATGGTATACCTTAATAAAATATATTCTGCCTATTGTCATTATAATTGTGTTTGTAACACAGTTAATTTAATCTCATAGTGCTATATTCATGTGTTTTAATGACAACTAGATTGAGGAATAATAAGAAACGCTTAAAATATAAAAAAATAAACAGGCATTGTATTATTTATACAATGCCTGTTTTATATCTTAAATTTACTGTCTATGTGCAATATGCTTTAATTGCTATCATCAATATATTTCAATAAATGTTTGCCAGTTAATGATGTTTCTTCATGGACAATTTCCTTCGGCACCCCACTATAGAGTACTTTACCTCCGCCTAATCCTGCACGAGGTCCAATGTCTATAATCCAATCTGCATAAGTCATCATTGTCAAATTATGTTCTATCACAATCACCGTATTATCTTCATCAATTAAATAATCAAAGATGCGTTTTAAATTATCTATATCTGCTTCATGTAAACCTGTCGTAGGTTCATCAAAGATAAATATCTTATCTTTCACACCATCGTTAATATATCGACTAAGTTTTACTCGCTGACTCTCCCCACCTGATAAAGTATCTAATGACTGTCCTAAGGTCATATAGTCAAGTCCTGTACGCTTTACACTCTTCAACACTTGATTAACGTTGTCTATCTGAAAGAAATCGATTGCTTCTTCTACAGAAAGCTCAAGCATGTCTGCGATAGAGTATCCTTTTACTTTTGCTTCCAATACTTCTGGTCGATAACGTTTACCATGACATACTTCACATTGTTGAACAAAGTCAGACATAAATGCAAGCTCCGTTTTTATTACGCCTTTTCCACTGCAGTTTGGACATGCACCTTCTGAGTTGTAGCTGAACATCCCTTTTTTAAGACCTGTCTCTTTGCTATAGTATCCTCTAATATCATCAAAGATATCAAGGTAGGTCAGTAGATTTGAACGATTCGTCGCATGTACAGGTTTCTGATCGATATAAACTACATCTTCTCTTTCGCGAAGTCCTGTTTGTATTAACGTACTTTTACCTGAACCTGCAACACCGGTTACAGCAGTTAACACATGTTCAGGAATATTAACCGATACATCTTTTAAGTTATTCTTCGTAATATTTTTTAGTGCTATATAATCATTTGATACCCTTACTTCCTCTTTAAAAGCATGTGGTTGTGATAGCGCCTTACCTGTTGGACTATTACTCTTAAGTAATTCATTATATTTCCCAGTAAATATAATCTCTCCTCCACGCTTACCACTTCCCGGACCTATATCAACACAATAATCCGCAATCTTAATTACATCAGGATCATGCTCAACAACAAGCACTGTATTACCTTTATCGCGAATTGAAAGCATGATTTGATTAATATTTTCTATATCTTCAGGATGTAGACCAATACTCGGTTCATCAATAATATAGACTAAATCCGTAAGCGGACTATTTAAATGACGAATCAATTTGATCCTTTGAGACTCTCCCCCTGATAAAGTTGTCGTTTCTCGACTTAATGTCAAATAACCTAAACCAATTCGTTTTAATGCTTCTAATTGTTTGACTAACGGTTCAATAATATACTGTGCTTTATCATCATTAACTTTATTCAAAAACTTAATCTCATCATCTACTGTTAGATCACAAAATTCAGCAATATTTAATCCATCTATTTTGCAACTTAATATCTTGTCATTCAGACGTTTACCTTCGCAATCTGGGCACACTTGTTTTGTGACGATACGATTTACGTCTTTAATAAACTTCTTCTTTTCAAATGTATCGTTGATTAGAAAAGATCTTCTAAATCGATAAATTAACCCTTCATATTTAGCCGTCTTCGGCCAGTTTGATGGAGGATTTTTTAATTTAATAGGTTCTTGATACAAAAGTGTATCCATCTCTTCTTTAGAATAGTCTTTCAATTTCTTATCATTGTCAAATAATCCCGTATTTAAATACCGTTTACCACGCCAAGTATTTGGAGCAAAAGAGGGGAATTTGATCGCATCTTCATTTAATGAACGATCGAAATGTAATAACTCATTTAAGTCAATATCTTCTACATAACCTAATCCATCACACGTTTTGCACATGCCATTCGTATTGTTAAAAGAAAAGTCCATAGAATATCCTACAAATGGCTGTCCAATACGTGACCACAATAATCTCACACCAGAATAGATATCTGAAATTGTTCCTACAGTTGATCTTGAATTCCCACCAATTCTATCTTGTCCAATGACCATTGATACAGGCAAATTCTCAATACGGTCGACAACAGGCTTATCATAATGGTTGAGTTGGTTCTGTATATAAGTACTATATGTTTCATTCAATAGTCGCTCACTCTCCGCGGCAATCGTATTAAATACTAGCGATGACTTCCCAGAACCCGAACGCCCTGTAAAGACAGTCAGCTGGTGTTTCGGTATCTCCAGTGATATATCTTTTAAATTATTCTGCTTTGCTCCAATAATCTTTATCGGTTTCATTGAATCACTCCTCACTTCTGTTAATATACCCTATTTCACTCTAACTATAAGCATGCTTAATCATTAGATGAACTATGAATAAATAGAAGGTATGACCTAATAACCATACAAACATCAGCTTTATAGTCAAGTCATAATGAATTGTTAGTGATAGGTATGACAGTATAAAGAATAATCCAATAAATACTACAAATAAAACGATATAAGCTGCAATATACAAACCCTTATAACGAAACAATCGCGATAAACTAAAATATAATATAATACTTACGAGCAGATGTAATGTGACCTCCAGTAAAAACGGCGAGGTCGCTTGACCCGTTATAAAATCGATATTCAATAGCAATCGCTCGGTATTCGTCTTAAATAGGATATCTAGTGCCACTAATAGAATGTATAATGCTAATCCTGAAACTATCCCTTTAAATAACATAGCAAAACTCCTATCATAATAGTAATCTACTTTTAATCTTTCTAGTACTTATATGTGGTATTTCAACAGTTAGCTCTTGTATAAATCCAATCTTCAATAACTAGATAATCAAGATTAAAGATTCTTTTAGACCATAAAAAATCACTACGAAAGGTAGTGATTTTTATAGTTTTATATTACGATCTTTCCATTTTACTTCTTTTCTTATATAGATTGCTACAATTGATTTCAAAAATACATATACGAAATATACAAGTACAACTGGGTAGCACATTGCAGTGAGCAGCTTAAAACTTCCTACGATACAGGACATCCTGTAAAGCAATAAACTATATAACATATAAACAATCAAAATTATTGTGTATTGTGTAGGATAGATGAAGATTAATAGCGGTAAAAATGCGCCTGAAATCCAGCATATAATAAGTGCTAATACACGCTTATCCGTTCCAGCAGAACCTGCAGCAAAATGCTTCATCCAACCGCTCGTCATCGCACCTAATCCTTTAGGATACATACGAAAGTGAATTATATTTTTCCCAATATAATTATACAGATTAAGATGATGTGCCTTAAATGCTGCACCTAGACCAAAACCTTCAATCAGTTGACCGGCAGCTGCACGGTGCCCATCCGTTATAAAGTAATCCTCCTTACTACATATCACACACGGTCCGAATACGCCTTCTTGACCTTTAAAGACGGAGGTAGCATTCAGTCCTAATACTGTAAGGAGATTAAAATACAATGACCCTTGTTCATACCATTGTTTCATTTCATGATAGGGTTGTATGGACATCAACCCTTCTTTGTACGTACCAGCAATACGTTGAATTGATTTTTTGTCATAGAACCATGTATCAGCATCTATAAAGAGAAGAATTTCTCCATCAGCCGCTTCAGCACCTTTATAACAAGCCGCTGATTTCCCTCTCCAATCCGAATGATCATCTGTACGAATGACTTTAGCACCTAAAGATTGTGCGATTTGAGCAGTATGATCAGTTGAACCATCATCTACTACGATACATTCATATACATCTGATAAATCAAATGAATGAAGCAATTTCTGTAAATTATGCGCTTCATTTCGGGCGGGTATAATCACACTAATTTTGCGATTCGCTATAGGCTGTGCATTAACTAAGGGCCTACGAACAAACAATAGTAATCCAGATAGAATACTTAATGATACCCATAAAATAATCATCGTTCTTGTTCCTTAATCATTCTCCCTACCTGCTGTCCACTAAGCGTAACCATCGGCATACCACCTCCAGGATTGACCGTGCCACCGACAAAATAGAGATTATCATAATGTTCACTATGTTTTCTATGCTTAAATCCATTATTACTCTTGCGATCAGATAATGTGCCATAAATTGCACCACGATGCGAGAGATAAGTCTCTTCAATATCATGTGGTGTCCACATATCCTCTGTCACAATATGACGACGTAAATCCTTAAGTCCCATATTCTCAAGTTTTACAAGTACATTCTGTCTTAGCTCCTGATACGCGCTTTCTGTGAATGGATTGTCTTGTATATAAGGGATATGCGGCAAGATTTTAATATTTTCGTGCCCTTTTGGTGCTTGTGCTTTATCTGTTTTATT
This sequence comes from Macrococcus sp. CoH-51_TC_04, assembly GCF_058188655.1. Classification (NCBI taxonomy): domain Bacteria; kingdom Bacillati; phylum Bacillota; class Bacilli; order Caryophanales; family Staphylococcaceae; genus Macrococcus; species Macrococcus sp. CoH-51_TC_04. Next base: position 6,997 of record NZ_JBVGOY010000005.1, on the reverse strand, counting down.
GGTATTTACAACATAAATTGTAGGGTCCACTGGCAGCTTTTTCTCATGAAAAACATGCTCAAAATTTTTCTTCGAATCATTAGAAAAGAAGAAATTGTGATGCTGTAGCTGAGGGTACTCCTTATTTACACCAATGTGTAAAACCAGACCTGAACTTGCAGGTTCAAACTTTTTCTTCAGTGCATCTAAATTGCGAGGAGGGTCCACTAATTTTTCATACAAAGGAATCACTTCCATATTAGATACAAAGTAATCTGCTGTTACGCGTTTTCCATTCTCTAATTGCATCGCTACGATTCGTTTGTCTTCGGTTTCTAAACTTACAATTTCGCTATCTGTATAAAGATGCACACCTATCTCCTCTGCAAGCTTCACAATTGCATCTGCTAATAGATGCATACCACCAGGAACATACCACTCTCCTTGCTCATGCTGCATATGGCTCATCATATTAAGTACAGCAGGAGCATCGTAGGAAGAAGAGCCAACATACTTGATGAAATACCCAATCATATCTCTAAATTCTTCATTAGAAATATAGCGGTTAATTGCCTGTTGCATCGTACTGAAATAATCAAAACCTTTAAGTGCCTTAACTGGCCCATGATATTTGACGAGCTTTAGCTTCGTATCTATTCCACGCTCAAAGTAACTATCCTTTGTCAGCTCGTGGATACGTCCTGCGTAGGCCAGAAAATTTCTGTACTCCTCTATATCCTGTGCTGTTAGATACTGATTATTCTCTTGCATCTCTTGAAGGTCTCTATACAGATCATAGATGTGACCTGATGGAAAGAAGCACCTCCATTGCAAGGGCAGCTCAACGATATCTACATAATCTTCCATACGCTTTTTACTACCCTTGAATAAGTTTTCAAAAATATAGGGCATCGTAAGGATAGATGGGCCAAGGTCAAAACCAAATCCATCCTGCGTGAGACGATTCAATTTTCCACCTAAATGATTGTTCTTCTCATATAAGGACACATTAAATCCAGCTTGTCTTAAGGTAATTGCAGCAGATAAGCCTCCAAGCCCACCACCTATCACCACAATATTTTTATTATTCATGTCCTTCCTCACTTTCTTTTCAGATATGAAATAGCTTCTTTCTTCAATCGATATTTATCTAGAAGAGAGACATGATTTCTTTTTGTAAAGCAGTCATAGTCATTTCTTCTAACCTCATTTAATATCTCTTTGTACACTAACATAGAAAGTAATAACGGCATCCTCGCCTCTTGTTTATAATGCGTAATAGAGTGACAAAATTCGTCATACAATCTTTCTGCGTATTGTGCAAGAGTCTCCCACATCCCCACAAATGCAGTATTGACTTTATGAGATTCAAGTTCCTGTTGTGTATAGTTCCATTGACGCATTATCTGTACTGGGAGATAGATACGTTGATGAACTTTAAAGTCTTCTCCAATATCTCTCAATATATTAGTAATTTGCATAGCAATACCCAATTTTTCTGCATTTTGCTTCAATTCCAAAGTAACATCTTCAGATAGGATGGGTAACAACATTCTCCCCACTGAACCTGCAACATATCGACTGTAATGCTCTAAGTCCGCCATTGTTTTAGGTTGTGTATACACCAAGTCCATCTGCTGCCCTGCTAGTTGCATCTTAAACGCAGAAATTTCAAGAGGATACCGATGACGAACATCATCTAGTGCACGCCACATCGGCTGGTCGATTATCACGTCTTGCTCAAACTGTGTAAATTGATTGCTCAGCCTATCGAGCTCTGCTTTTCTATATTGAACTGATCCTTTCTGATCCACCATGTCATCGGCTATGCGACAAAAAGCATAGACTGCATAGACCGCCTTTGCATCAGTCTCAGGAAGCTGCTTGAAACCATAATAGAAAGATTTTGAATGATGTTTAATAATAGCCTCGCAGTATTGGTAATCTTTATCGATTGTACTCATAACTTCACCTACTTTCGATCATCTAATATCAATTCACCTACAGCAATCTTAGATGATAACAGTACGATTGGTACACCTGCTCCTGGATGCGTACTACTACCAGTAAAGTATAAATTCTCACAGTGTGTCGCTTTACTTTGAGGACGAAGATGATTACTTTGAAATAGTGTAGGTTGTAAGCCGAATGTCGCACCATTATAAGCATTAAAGTTTTTCTTGAACTCAGCTGGTGTCATCATCATTTCAGTGATAATTTCATCTCTGATATTATTCATGCCAGGCAATTTTTCAAGTTTGTCTAGAATTTTCTCTTTATAAAATGACCTTGTTGCGTCGTTCCATTCATATTGGGCAGTAGAAAGTTCTGATACTGGCATCAGCACGTATAACCCGTCTTTACCCGGAGGTGCAAGTGATGGATCGATTTTAGAAGCGATATACATATAGATTGAAGGGTCTTCTACCTTACGACCATCAAAGATTTGTTTGATGTTGTCATCTAAGTCCTCAGAGAAAATAAAGTTGTGAATATTATCAATCTCGTGATATTTACGGTCAACACCGAGATAGAGGACAAAGCATGAACATGAGTAGTCTAGTTTATCTATCTTCTCATCAGTATACTTACCTTTTGATTCTTTTGATGTCACAAGTGACTTCATAGCATATGGAAAATCAGCGTTACACATAATATAATCAGAAGGTATCAATTCATCATCCACTATAATTCCTTTAGCGATGCCATCTTCTATCTTGATTTCTTCCACTGCTTTACCATAATGAATTTTACCTCCTAGTTCTTTGAATAGACGTTCCATCGCTGTTGCCATCGTATGCATACCGCCTTTAATGAACCAAATACCATACAAAAATTCAATCATAGGAATAATTGTATATAATGATGGACTCTTAGAAGGTGAGATACCGATGTACAGTGTCTGAAAGCTGATCATATCTCTGAGTCGCTTATTTTTTATATATTTGTTCATCGTGCTCTCTGCATTGCCAAGCGTTCTTAACTTTAAACCTTGATTAATCATATTAAGGTTGTAGAAGTCTTTCTTAGTTCTGAAAGATCTTTGCAAAAAATAGTTCTTAGCAATATTGAAACGGCTGTACAAATCACTGATGTACCTTAAAAATCCTTCAGCGTCTTTTTCGCTCGACATCTCAAAGAGCTGCATGAGTTCTACTAGATCATTGGAAACATCAATCTTTTCACTGCCATTGTTAAAAAATCCCGAGAACATGGGATTGAGCTTCTGCATCGGTATATAATCGTCTGGATTTCTACCTGCAAGTTCAAAGACTTCACGATACAACTCGGGCATCATTACAATCGTCGGACCTACATCAAAAAAGAAACCCTCCTTTTCGATTTGATGCATTTTCCCTCCAGGCAAATGCTCTTTTTCATAGATTTCAACTTCGTATCCCTCGTGTTGCAAACGTATTGCGCTTGCAAGCCCTGCAACCCCTGCGCCTATAACGATAACTCTTTTCATATGGTCACTCCCTATCCCTTTCTTTGCTGATGCCATGCCCACACATCCTTTTGAAGCACATATTGGACAGTCTTCAGGTCTTGAATACTTGTCTTTCCAACCATGGTGCTCAGTAGTATAAGCTGCTCATTAAGATAATCTATATACTCTATGGTTGCTTCTATACCACTCTCTTGCAATTTAAGTAATATAGGTCTCGATAACCCTACAGCTTGTGCACCAAGTACAAGGCACTTTAATATATCTAGGGGGTTTCTAATGCCGCCACTAGCTAAAGTTTCTAGTGCTATATTCTGACTTTCTATAAGTGAGATAGCAGTAGACTGACCCCAATCCTTCAAATAGTCAAATTCTTTCATCGTTCTTCTTTCATTCTCAATATAGATAAAATTTGTGCCTCCACTACCACTCACATCTATAGTTTTTACACCGGCTGCTTTAAGCTCCAGCATCGTCTCACGACTCATTCCAAACCCTACTTCTTTAACGATGACAGGCACACCTATAGATGTAACAATAGCTTCAATATTTTCAAGCCATCTGCTGAAAGTTCTATTTCCTTCTGGCATAACAAGTTCTTGTGGTGCATTAACATGAATCTGCAGCGCATCTGCTTGCAATAAATCTACGGCCCTTTTAGCAAATTCTAACGATACATCGGCCCCAACATTACTGAACAAAGGCCCTTTATAGATTTCTCGAACAATAGCGTAAGTTTGAGCTAAAGTACTATCTTTCAAAGCAGCATGTGTTGACCCTACAGCTATTGCGGTATTTGTTTCACGTGCAACTATTGCAAGCTTCTTATTAATTTCTCCTGCCCGCATACTCCCACCTGTCATCGCATTGATATAAATCGGTGTTGCGAGTTTAATACCTTGAATTTGCGTTTCTAAATTAATATCCTTAACATCACATTGTGGCAGTGATTGATGAATCAGTTTAATAGAATCAAAATCAGACTGAGATACACTAGGATGGTCCAGCGCTAATTGAATATGCTCATCCTTTCTCGCAGTTCGTTTATCCACTTAATCTTCCTTTCTTAACGTTATTTGTGCTTTAGTTGCTTGTAATAATAGAGTCTCTCCATTTTCGGTCTATTATATCGCTGCGTTATGATAAATGGAAAATTACTACAAACTGCATAGATGACATTGATCCATGCTGCAAAACGTGGATTAAACAAGAAAAATAAAGGCGCAGGCAATATTGATATCCAATGTGTGAACTCTGCACGTCGCATTTCTATAATAAACTTGCTTAACGTGTTCATATTAAAATCAGGTAATGTCTTTTTATTATAATTTCTTTTCATAAGTGAAGCACCGTCTGGTAAATATACTTTCCATTGCTTAACTTTAAATAAATGATTCCATATTTCTCCGGAACGCTCAAATTCAAACGACTTAAATAATCTGCTGTTTCGATGAAAAAAGTCATCTGATATTCGTGCCGATAATGAGGCGATAATAAGGTGAGCACTTAGCCAAACAATACTATTTTTAACGATTAATTTAATAGACCTCATATGTCCTCCTTTACAAAAAAACCAGCTGTCACGCAGCTGGGCCCGTAGCCGGTAACCACTATCCCGTTACCGACTGTTATTTTAATTTTATCACTGTAAAATTATACAGCAAGGTATTATATATAATATTAATATATTTTTATACTAGCACCGATATTCTTACGCACAATAGCTATAGAGTTAGTAGTGTCGCTTTCAACAAGTAACTCAGCATATACCTAATGCCTATCCAGTTATACTATAATTCCGAGAAATCTTTAAACGACGCAGCACTATGTTATCTTATTATGATTATCACCTTTAATCACCTGCAAAAACTCATCTCCCCAATTACAAATCGAAAAAACTACTCCATCAAGTTTCAACCCTATTTCTGTCAATTTGTAATCTACCTTAGGAGGCACTACTGGGTACACTGTTCTTTCAATGATTTTGTCTTGTTCCAGCTCGCGAAGTTGTCTGATTAACATACGCTGATTGATATCAGGAAGTTTATTTTGTAACTCACTTAATCTTAATCTGTCCTCATGCAAAAGATGATAGATGATTGCAATTTTCCATCTACCTCCAATTACAGATAACGCCAAATCTTTCGATGTATAAAATTCTTTATTATTATATTCAATTAACAATTTAAACCCTCCATTTATTTATAGTGACTAAAATGTCAGTATTGTTTTTTTGTTTAAATAATACCATAATGGGTACATAAAAGATAGAGAGGGGAAATTATTATGAAATTACAATTAGCAATCGATTTATTAGATCAAGTAGAGGCAGCAAAGCTAGCTCAAGAAGTAGAAGAATATATTGATATCGTAGAAATTGGAACACCTATTGTTATAAACGAAGGGCTATCTGCCGTTGAACATATGAGTAAATCAGTTAATAACACACAAGTATTAGCAGACTTAAAAATTATGGATGCTGCAGGCTATGAAGTAAGCCAAGCGATAAAGTTTGGTGCTGATATCGTAACAATCTTAGGAGTGGCTGAAGATGCTTCAATTAAAAGCGCTATTGAAGAAGCACACAAACACGGTAAAGAACTATTAGTTGATATGATCGCAGTTCAAAATTTAGAACAGCGCGCAGCTGAATTAGATAAAATGGGTGCTGATTATATCGCAGTTCACACTGGATATGATTTACAAGCTGAAGGTGTATCACCTTTAGAAAGTTTACGTACTGTGAAATCAGTGATTTCAAATTCTAAAGTAGCTGTAGCTGGAGGTATTAAACCTGATACAATCGAAACAGTAGCAGCCGAAAAACCTGACCTAATTATCGTAGGTGGCGGTATCGCAAATGCTGATGATCCAAAAGCTGCTGCTAAAAAATGTCGTGAAATCGTTGATGCACATGCATAATCACTTTGAATTAATTTTAAATGAAATAAAGCAGACATTGTCAAATGTTGATGTAGCAGAATCAGAGAAATTTTCAAAAGATCTTATGGATGCATCATCAATATTTGTAGCTGGTAAAGGCCGTTCAGGTCTTGTCATTAAGAGCTTTGCCATGAGATTAAATCAATTAGGCAAAAAAGCTTATGTCGTGGGTGAAACAACTACACCATCAATCCAGAAAAATGATGTCTTTGTTATAGCATCAGGTTCAGGATCTACAGCTCATTTAAAATTGCTCGCACAAACAGCGAAAGATAATGAAGCATATGTATTATTATTATCAACAAAAGACGAATCACCAATTGCTGATATTGCAGACTTAACCATCGTATTACCTGCTGGTACAAAATACGATGCAGAAGGTTCAAAACAACCTTTAGGGAGTCTCTTTGAGCAAAGCAGTCAAATCTATTTAGACAGTATCGTGTTAACGATTCAAGAATCCCTAAATGTTGATGAAGAAACAATGCAGAATAATCATGCAAACTTAGAGTAATAATAATTTGAAATAATATTAAAACATCTCTCTATAATTTGCGCTAACCCCATGATATGGGAGTAAAATAAAAACACTTTCGTTGAATTCATATTAAAATGAATTTATACGGA
>NZ_JBVGOY010000052.1:0-287 GCF_058188655.1 Macrococcus sp. CoH-51_TC_04 | reverse complement strand
GATCATGAGTGTGTACACGGTTGTAGCCGTCACCTTTATGTTCGTGATGGATAGAAACAAACTAAGGAACACTAAATGAGTACTCATGTCTTAAAGCTTGATGAGAACTTTCTTGGCGCTCTGGCCCGTCTTAGCTCAGGGGTGCGCGAGGAAGGTCGCAAGGTGACGGCAGTAGTGCTCAGCGACAAACTGTGCGCAACGATCGCGAGCTGCATTATGGCAGAGCAGGAACCTCCAGAGGATTTGCCCATCCGGCACATCTTCTTGGCGCTTGACCTGATCTACTA
>NZ_JBVGOY010000051.1:0-292 GCF_058188655.1 Macrococcus sp. CoH-51_TC_04 | reverse complement strand
TGTAGGCACTGAGCCCCAACATCCATGCCTCAGTCATTGTCGCCCCCGCTGCTCATGTCGCGAGCCGCCGTCCAACCAGCAGCCCAATCGTAATGGTCCATGGAATCTGAATCGTACGGATTCTCCCAGAAGCCATCACCGTAAAAGTAAGCAGCGTGACCAACGAACCATGCGCCCAGTGCATTCATTCCGCGTCACCTCCACGTGCTGAGTACCAGCCAGCATCCCACTCTGCATGATCAGGGGACCCGTAGCTGTATGGGTTGTTGTGACGCGACTCTCCGTCGAGGAA
>NZ_JBVGOY010000050.1:0-293 GCF_058188655.1 Macrococcus sp. CoH-51_TC_04 | reverse complement strand
AATACAGCAATCTGACAGCACAGGACTATGAAAATGTCCGTTATCAGATTCAGCAACAGATTAAGACACCACGAACGGAGCAGTCTTTCCTGGAACGTGTCGAGAAGCTACAGAAACGACATGATCTCGAATATCAATCTGTCACGCCATAACTAGATGACAGCATGATAGACATAGAACTGTTGTGCAATATATTCACGAATAATCCCGATATAGTACGCTCTGTCGCTCTTTATTTCAGATTTCTGTCCGTGATAGACTTTTTTCTTTGCCTTAACGAGTGATTGTATCGC
>NZ_JBVGOY010000049.1:0-306 GCF_058188655.1 Macrococcus sp. CoH-51_TC_04 | reverse complement strand
GCGCAGGTTGAACGCGACAGAGAGGGGCTCGTACCGCGCGATGAGCTGATGAAGCTTAAAGAACGCGTCACCAAGATCAAGGCACGGTTGAGCAAGCTTCAGCGTTCGTTCACGGATGCGCAGGAAATCACGCGGCTTGTCGCCTTCTCCGAGTCAATGGGCGATCAAGTCAAAATCCTGCAAGGCGCAATTGGGGATGAGATTACGGAAGAATCGTTCATCGATCACGTGAAGCAGATAAAATACGAGTTCGATACGACGGCCGCTAATATTGAGGAAGCCGAAGAATACGAGCAGTATAAAAAG
>NZ_JBVGOY010000048.1:0-313 GCF_058188655.1 Macrococcus sp. CoH-51_TC_04 | reverse complement strand
CAGGCTCGCCCGTGGTCTTTACGACTCGGTTGTGGGCCAACACCCTATTCCCGAGTGTCGCGCGCGACTCTGAGTTCGGGAAGGGCAAGCGTCGTGCTCATCTCGCAGAAATTCCCGAGCGTGCAGTCAGCCCCAACTATCTGCGTGTCAAGGTGCAGCGCGAACTCGGTTATGTCGAATGCGCGGTTCCTGTCTATTCGTTCTCGACACTGGCTCCGGAAGAAGGGTTCAAGTTCCTGTACGAGCAGTTCATCAAGATGCGTCGTGGGCACCCGCCGAAAGCAGAAGCCAAGCACATTGCGGACATCGAGCG
>NZ_JBVGOY010000047.1:0-314 GCF_058188655.1 Macrococcus sp. CoH-51_TC_04 | reverse complement strand
AGAGAGCTTAACTTCTGTGTTCGGTATGGGAACAGGTGTGACCTCTCTGCCATCGTCACCAGACAAATGAAAGAATATGATATCCAGTTTCAACTCGCTGTCCCTATTCATTTTCTAGATTTCAATCGAATCTGGCGATTCTCAGTCAATCTATCAAAAATGATACGGGCCATGACGCGCGTCTCAACCTTTAGTTTATACTTTCAAAACTAGATAAAGTAAGTAAGATATATTAAGTTCTACCCGGCAATCCCGAATAAAAAATCTATAAAATTGATTAAGTCTTCGATCGATTAGTATTCGTCAGCTCCATA
>NZ_JBVGOY010000046.1:0-316 GCF_058188655.1 Macrococcus sp. CoH-51_TC_04 | reverse complement strand
ACTGGTTCAGGTGCCGTTATTCTGGTTGAGTCTAACCCTCCCGCAAACTCAGCGATCATCAAGTCGCTAGTGGCTGGTCAAAACGTTACGCTCTCCGAAGCAAACGGACTAATCACGGTCACCGCCGCGATTCCGGCAGGCACTGTATCCACGGTCAACGGCATCAGCCCGAACGGAAGCGGCAACGTGTCATTGACGGCCGCGAACGTGAACGCTGTTCCAGTCGCTGGCAACGTGACTATGACGGGCCCGCTGAACATGGGATCACAGGTGCTCAACGGTATTGCTACGCCAGTCAATCCGAGCGATGCAATTC